>CAZMCE010000065.1:0-4747 GCA_964564855.1 uncultured Thermosphaera sp.
AGAAGTATAGGAAGCTGGTGCTGATTTCTAGTCTACTAGCACTAGCTATAGTATACACTCGAAGAACTACTCAAAGCCCTTGAGAAGAGCGTAGTAGTCAAAGACACCTCAACACATTAGGTCGAAATACTCCCAGAAAAAGCCGAGTCTACATGTGCTGAGAATTCACACAGTAATACACGTGCTAAAGAGCCCGAGTATGCAAGATCACCTATGAAGATCTGAACGTAGACACTACGAGTAAACCTATAGTGCGAAGTATAGTGGATTATAGTAGTGTTATAAGGGATTTTTTGCGTGGAGATTTTTAGAGGTGGTGTTCACGAGGACTCTTATTGCTAGTTTTGGTTTTGATATTGATTTTGTGTTGAGGAAATTGGCTAGTGGCAGGTATGATAGAGTAGTCTTAGCAGCGTTAAAGATTGGTGATGGATTTGAGAGAGTTAAAAAGGCATATTCTACACTATCAGTAGTTTGTACTTCTCTTAAAGTAGACTGTGTACTTGAACCTATAACTCCTAGTGTAGTACTTAGATCTGTGCAATCACTCCTCTTAAGTGAAGCTGAGAAAGCTGATGAATTAGAAGTATACTTAACTGGTGGACCACGAATACTCGTTACTACATTACTGCTCTCAGTACTAATGTTACCCAGAAATCTAGCTTTAAAGACACAAGTACTTGTTGAGGGCGAGGGATTTGAGTGTACACTAAAAATAGACGTAAATACTCTACTCGGAAGACTAAGTCTCGATGAGAGAGACAAGACCATTTTAAGTGTAATTGAAGGAGAAAAGTTAAAACTAGGTGAAATTGCAAAGAAAACAGAAATACCAAAATCAACAATACACAGAAGACTAGAAGAGCTCGTTGAGAAAGGACTAGCTATAAGGACAGAAACAGATACGTATATAGCTAAACCACTAGCAGAAATCACGTGCACTGAGTAGTATATAATTTTATCACAAGGAGAGTAGAAAATGTCTACTTAGTTGTCTTAAACTTGTTCCACATTATGGTACAAGAGAAAAAAGCGATCTAGTTTTATAATATGAAATATGATCCATACTGAGAAACAAATATTTAAGGGGCTTAAACAACAATACTAATTGTAATAAACACGTGTAGGTGTTAGTATGTATGAACATGTAATTGAGGTACTCTCTTTTCTCGGAGCTACGGGAGATTATAGCTACTTAGACCGGTTAGGAAACGCTATTGATGAAATTAGTGTTCTTGAGGCGTTAAGAGACGCTATTAGAGCATATTACACTAATTGCCTAAGAGAACGCGTGTGTATTGAGTACGATAGAGAGAATAAGCTTGGTGTGCTATGTCCTGAGTTTAAGTCTGAAGAGCTTGAACAAGTAATTTCTCACATAACAGCTAAGATCAGCAAGGCTAGTAGAGTTGAGATTATAAAGCTAAGTAGAGAACTTGCCTTGAAAGCATATGCTAAGATACCTGAAACCCGTAAGAGACTAGAATGTAAGACTGGGTGATAAGAAGTGATAGTTACACTATCTCTCTCAGTTAGAGTACTTGTTAACGCAGAAGCCTTAAACATGGCTGAGGCCGTAGGCAATTACACAAGACACAGAAAAGCCCCAATAGTAGTTGTCACAGAAGAAGGCTACTCAGTAGTCTACGTACCAGCTGTTAGTGGTGAGTCACTAGCACACGGCTATCAACTACTACTAGCACAAATAGCAAAAGACAGGAAACTTCCTGTTACTAGATTAGACGAGCAAGGCTACTTCTTAAAGTTCTCAGATGACAATGTCTTAAAGTGGTATAAAGAGGAATTAGAGCAAATAGGCTATACTCCAGATAAATTTAAAAACGCTTCAGTAGCTGATATAGAGAAGGCAGTTCTTAAGATAAGTACTGTAGCCGATGTAGGGGGATTCCTCTACACTACTAAACAAGTAAAGAGGACTTCAACTATAAGATTTAGCTACATGCTACCTACACTTGACGCTGTCTATAAAGGTGGTGTAGCTCTAATACCACAACTACACACACGCTACGCTCGACCAGAACATGTAGAGGCGCAGAAATTATTCTACATTGAGAGTAGCTCAGCTCTCTACACGTTTACCGCGGAGCTTATAGCTAGCGACATCTCAAAGCCGTATTACGGTGAAGAAGATCTAGAGCTAAAGAAGCAGAGACTAGATCGCGTTAAGGCGGCTGTAGACGCGCTCACAGCACTAGTAGATGGAATGCTTTTTGGAGCTAGGAGATCCAGATACCAACCACTATGGAATATTAGAAGCATTGTAGTAACACTCAGTAAAGGCCCTGTAGAGTTTGTAGTCAGCCCCGGCTTGACTAAAGACTACATTAAGAGAACTTATGAAAGAGCTGTAGCACTCACTAAAGCTCTTCAAGAAGAGACAATAAACATATTTGTCTATAATGATGAAAACCTCGAAGAGCCCACTATAGTGCCAGATGTGAAGAATGTGACTTATGAGAAGGCCCTATCACACACAGATGCTCTAATAAAAGCTAGAGATAAACTTGTGAAAATAATTGAGGCTCTACAAATAATCTAGTAGTGCTTAAGAGGAGGATTTTCTTGACTAATCTACGTATTTTTTACGCAAAAGCCCTCTTCTCCTGGGGTTTTATCATTAGACATAAAGGTACAAGTGCAGCTCAACCTGCATATCCTATTCCTCCACCCACAACAGTTGTAGGCGCATTTGCTTATCCACTTATAAGGCTACTTGGATTTACAATAAACACGAAAGGCCCTAGTGAGTGGGGAGAAGGCAAACTTATCTCAGATGTCATGAAGCCTCTACTAGAAGCTACAGTAACAGCCACTGCAGGCTTGACCTCTCCTAGATTTGTCAATAAATCCCCTTCACACTCATCACGTAAAACACTACAAGTAGGATTAGCTATATATCAAGAAATTAGTAGAATCATAGCATCTCCCTATAAGAGCGGTGGTAGTTTTCAAGAAGCTGTTAAAGTGAGGTTTATGGAATCAGATTTCTTTACGAAAGCCCTTCCAGTAGTTCTTCCAGTACAAGCTGCTGGAGCAGCTTATGCACCAGCTTTAAAAGTAGAGTTAATGTGGATCGTAGATGTCGAGAAATTATCAGAAGGGCTGGGAGTTAGTATTGAAAAATTAGACAACACAGCGAGAAGAGCTATTTATGGTGTTGTAAGAGTTGGTAGTAAAGAGGGCCTCGTAGCTCTTGAAGAGGCAATTTATGCTGAAAACCCAATTATACGAGGACCAGGCGAAAAAATTAGTACAAGACTATATATGGAGCGTTTCTGTGCAGAAACATTAAATCCAACTCTAACAACTGAGATAATACTACCAAATTTGAGATATACTCTCACACCTTACTATGTACCAGCTAACATAGGATCAAGTAATCTTATTGTGCCACTAAGTGAAGACACACCCCCACCTACTTTTAGAGTTCTCAGTCCTTGCAAGGCAATTGTAACACCCGGTCTAGAATCTATTGTAGGGGTGGCTCGCTTTTGAGTGTAGAGATCAGGATTTTAGAGGACAGATCTATAGGTAGATACTTCCAAGCTACAGCACTAGGTTACCTGCTAGAGACATTACCAGGAACCTTACGAAGCAAGCTACTAGAGGGTTTTAGAGAGGGACTAATAACTTTAAACTTAAATGAGGCAGCCCAGCTTGTCAATAATCTCGTATCAATTTTAAAAACAGTGTGTAGCGCTAAGAGGGCTACTCCTACACTATATCGTGCTGGTAAAGCTCCTGATAGCAGGCTTCTTTCAACGATCACTCCTAGTACACCACTTATAGGGAGAACTCTGACCTGTGATTGGTTGATCAAGGCAGCACCTAGCATTCTGCAAAGTACTAATACGCTTGTCGACATACCCATGTTCCTCAGATCTTATGTATTCTCTAGGTATAGAGATATAGGAGAGGTTAGAGGTGAAAAAATAAATGCAATATCACTGTATATTGCAGCTAGTGGTGCACTAATATCTATTATTGCTAGTGGTCTACAGCGTGGAGAGACAAGATATGAGCTTTACATTGTACCAGATACATCAGTAGAATCCCTATTAAGTTCAGATAGAATATACACAATACTACACGCTACCGGTGTAGAGAGCCTTGAAAACTACATTAGGGGTTTATTAAAAATTGAAAGTTTAAGCTTTGAGCTCGCAATACTACTCTCAATAGCGCTTCACGTGTACAACGTGGCAACACAAATAGCAGGCATGCCTCCACTCACGGGTCTTTACAATGTATTTGAAAAGTTCAGGATAATTAGTGTTATACCACAAGAGCGACCTCTAGTTGTGTGGGAGAAACCACTTACGTTAACACATATATTTGAGGAATTAGAAAAGAGAAGAGTTTCAAGCCTCTTACAGAAACTTTACTGGTGTGCTATTCGCGCATCTAAGTACTCATCAGAGGTTACGAGAGCTGGTGATATTGTCTCTCAGTGTATTACTGCACTCTTCGCCTATATTGAGACTAGATCGCTAGACATGCTTCTCCTGTGTGGAGCTAATGCTTGGAGAATAGCAGATCAGTTTAGCTCGTTATGCAAGGAGGGTGTTAAGAAAGGTAGAAAGGGTGCTGAAGAGATCTGTATTGCTGAAAAAGACTTTGCAGATCTAACTAGAGATCTGGTTAGGTTATTGTGATTAAACTACACAAAGAGGTGTCTTTTAACGACTCTCTCCACTTCTTTAAGTAAACTAATAGAGTCTAGGGT
>CAZMCE010000065.1:4847-7122 GCA_964564855.1 uncultured Thermosphaera sp.
CTCATAGCACCTACAGGCTATGGTAAGACAATTCTCTCGCTAAGATTAATTGAAGTAGCTAAAGAGCATGAATTCTCATCCGGCTTAATACACGTAGTGCCCTATAGAGCCCTTGTGAGAGAGATTTATAGTGAGAAGTTTAAGGGTAATTATCCAATTATTGGCTATCAGTCGCTAGACGAAATAGAGATTGAGGACAAGTCGCCATACTATCTCAGAGAACTAGTAGTTACAACGTTAGATAGCTTTATTTACAATTTATACAAGATACCAGTATCCGAGATGTATAAGATATTTAAGGGCATGAGGACTCTAGGCCACTACTACCCAGTCCTCGCTTCTATTTTTACTTCTACAATTGTATTTGACGAGGCCCATATCTATTTAGGCTCTGAATTAGCGGGTGGAGATGAAGATGAAGCTGAGACATTATCATTTATGTTAGCTGCACTAGACTTTTTAATACAAATGAACATACCACTCATAATTGAAACAGCAACAATGCATAGTGATGTAATAGCAGAAATTATAGACATGCTAAGACGTGGTGTAAAAGATACTGCAGTCATATATGTTGGCGAAGAGAACTCGCAGATTAAGAATTTACGTAGAAAAGGCGTTGATGTGATCACTATTAGAGACGAGCTATTCGAAGAAGAACAAGACTTCCCATGGAAAACTACACTCGAGACACATAATAGCGTGCTCAAATATATAGAGGAGATCTGTGAGTCAGAGCCCGCTCTCATAATACACAATACTGTGAGACGTGCAGTTGAATCTTATAAAGAACTAAGTAAAAAATGTAGTAATGTTATTCTACTACATAGTCTTCTAAGTAATAAGGACAGAGAAAAAGCACTTGTAAGAATTAGAGATGAAATAAGCGGGAAGAAAGGAGTGATCGTATCAACACAAGTCATAGAGGCTGGTGTAGATATAGGTGTTAGAATACTAGTATCAGAGCCAGCACCAATAGAAAATCTCGCACAGAGAGCTGGAAGACTCTGTAGAGAGAAATTTGCAAATGTATTTAAGGTGTGTAGAGAGGAGGGAGGAGAAGTCCACATTATAAAGGGTGATCCTGGGAATATAGCAGAAGTTTATAATAAGAGTAGAGTAAGTAGAACACTTGAGCTCATAGAGAAAGCTATACAGGATAATAAGTATGCAGTTAACTGGAGGCTATTAAGTACAAATAAATATAACACTAATAGTTTCACTGAGATCCTCGAGGAGGTTCCTCTAAAACCACCACGCGAGGTTATCTTTAGCCCTAAATATGCACTTGCACACGCATACCTAAATAGCGATGGACAAGCAGACACATTAATCAGAATATTAGATGACTTTGGAAGAGGTCTTGTGAGATCTAGTATATTAATCAATGTGCTAATACCTCCTTACAGTAACAAAAAACCCAGCGAGTTAGAAATTGTTACAGTAGACTTTACGAGAATAATGAAGAGAGAGTTATTGACAACTAGTAAGTGCTTAGAGTATATAGTTGAGGACAGTAAAATATATCCAAAAATATTACTCATGAGTTATGATAAGGGTTTAGAGTACATAGAATCTAAGATAGAAGCAGACTTAGAAACTATTAATAAGAAAATTAGTAGAAGTAAATTTACATCAATTATTAACATGTTAACTACCACAAGAGATATCTCTACGAAGGGTGTTAAAGGGATAGTAGGGTCTTTCCTCATTGCGAAAAGCGAGTGTTATGATCGAGGTGTAGGACTCAAGATCTGGTGAATGTACTTGAACTGTGTAGAGGAAATTAGGCGTAAATGGCCTTTAGCATACGCTAAATGTAATAGGGCATTATTAAAAGCTGTTCCACTAAGAGACCACTTAGAGTTAACAGCTTCTCTTTCAATATGTTTATTTAAAGAGAGATTTAGAGCATTGAGGAGTATTTTGGGCGAGGAGCTTAGCAAGTTAAAGAATACAGTAGACATTGAGGATTTAATTTACACAATTGGTCTTCTACACGATCTCGGTAAGGCTTCAATATACTACTATGAGATATTTGTCAAGCACGTGGAAAAACCTCAAAGCACTATTGAGCTTGGATTTTACGGACATGAGCACGTTGCTTCATGTATTATTGAGAAGTTGTCACTACTTGAACGCGAGGACGAAGTGTTTATGGCTATATGTGACTTGCTAGCTAAAGTCATTTCAAGACATCATAGTGCTATGGAGGAAAGGCATCCACTACGTTTCTCTCCGAGACATTATTTCACGGAGATTATATTTGGAATGT
>CAZMCE010000066.1:0-6942 GCA_964564855.1 uncultured Thermosphaera sp.
GCAAATATTTTAGCTTATAGTACTTTAGCGGAAAATACAGAGATATTGATAGAGCGTCTTTAACACTAAATTATATATATTTAGCACTCTTAGTGAAGTGTTTTTTGAAAGTAGTTAAGTTAGTTTAATATTCACTTGTGTTAAACTTGTTAGTGCCAGTCTACTATATGTATATGTTTGTGCAGTTCAATAACACATCTCCTGTAAAATTTTCTGAGAACATCAAGATTTAGTGCTTCTTCAACATCACCATACATGTAGCTGCCATATCCAAGAACAAGCACTTTTCTAGTGGAGTTAAGTAAAAGTGTTGGATCATGGCTTGTAGTAATAACTAGCTTCTTCTTTGAGAGCTCACTAATATACTCTGACATTTCAACTCTACCCTCAGGATCAATGCTTGAGAACGGTTCATCGAGTAGTAGTATAGGTGTATCTAGTATAAGTGTTCTCGCTAACATAGCTCTTTGTAGCAATCCACCCGAGAGATAACTTATTTTTTTAAACCAGTGCTCTCTACTTATACCTGTAAGCTCTAAAACCTCCTTTACACTACTAGAGCTCTTACCTAGAATTCTAGCTAGGTTTTCTACAAACTCGTAGAGTGTTATAGGCGCATCTACTGGAATAGTGTAGTGTTGAGGCATATAAGAAACAAGACCTTTAACTAGTATAGTGTTCTTAATAGTAATACCATTTACAATTACCCTTCCACGAGTAGGCTTAATTATCCCAATAATTGTTAGTAATAGAGTAGTTTTACCAGAACCATTAGGCCCAATAACTTGGTAAAGCCCGGGCCCTGAAAATACAGCTGTTAAGTCTCTAAACACGATCTTACCGCCTCGCTTTACAGTAACAGAGTCTAGTTCTACCTGCATTCCAATCCCTTGTGCACAGATTTATTAGGAGCTTATATATTTAATGTGCACAAGGGGTTAGTCTCTTGAACTATAAGCTTATTTCAACTATAGTGCTAATCGCTATTTTCTCTCTATTAGGGCTTAGTAGAATAGTCTCATCTGAGAGCACTATACTTATTATTGTAACAGCTCCTCTACTTAAGGGAGATGTAGAGAGAGTTGTGTGTAGTGGTGATATTGTTGTTTCACTAGTACCTGTAGGTGTTGATATACATGAGTATCAGTTAACTACTAGAGACTTAGAGTTACTGAAAAAAGCCTCTCTAATAGTATCTACAGGTCACACCTCTTTTGAGCTTAAAATAAGAGAGCTAGTAGAGAGAGGAGAGCTAAGTACAATATTACTTGATATACTAGAAATTCCCGGCTTAAAACTCAGTAAAAACCCTGTTACAGGGCAATTAAACTACCACATTCCCGTAAAAGATCCCTTAAACTACATGCTCTTCACAACACACCTCGTAGAGAAACTTGCAAGTTTAAATCCTGAGAGAGCTGAGTGCTATTATTCCAACTATATTAAACTCCTACGTGAACTCTACACCTCAATCCTAGTGCATAGAGGTGAGTATATGGGCTTTGCTATAGTAGATTCTCCTCACTCTCAGTACTATGTAGAGTGGCTTGGATTCAGAGTAGTATGGATGCTGAAATACGAAGAGGAAATGCCTGTAACTACAGAGTCGCTTAGAGCATTCAGAGATCTTCTATCTAATAGCTCTGTGAAAGTAGTTTTTGTGTCAGAAGACTTTCCCTACTACTCCTCTATAGTTGAGGAGGCTAGTAGACACGGTGCTTTAGTCGTTAAGACCCCTTCACTAACTAGTAGTGTGAGTATATTAGATGGACTTAAACAAGTAGTAGATCAGTTGGAGAACTCGACGATCACAGGAGTAACAGCTACCAGTAGTGTGAGGGTTAGGGAGAATACTCACACTACTACTTTATGGATGTTAATTGCATTTACAAGTGGTATTATAATTGGGGCTCTCCTCGACAGGATGTATATGAGGCGTAGAGCTTGACGTTTAAAATCTTACTACTAATCCTACTAGGTGTACTTCTACTAGTACCCTGTATACTCTACGATGTTTACAGGGGATTAGCTTACATAATGATGAGCTTAGCTTTTAGTGCGACTAGTCTACTAATATATTATAGAAGACTAGAGTTCCTTGTAGCTGAGAGTGTACATAGTGCTCTACTAGCCGTAACAGCTGGTTACATTATTGAGTACTATATTGGTGGAAGTATTTATTACTATTCTGTGCCAATAGGACTACTACTAGTGTATATAACAATGGCTCTCGTGAAGAGAGGGTTTATGCAGGAAAAAGCAGTCGCTATAACTAGTTCACTAACACTAGTTCTCACAATTTTACTAATTCACTACGCTCTAACTAGAATACCAGTTAAGTACTCTCTCTCTAGTCTACTACTTGGAGACCCGTTACTTATCAGTATAGGTGAAGCCGTGTTCTCTATAATACTCTCACCTATAATTATATTTGTGATAATGCTGATTTTTCGCAGAGTACTTGAAGTGAGTATTGATGAAGTGTCAGTGCAATTAGCAGGTATTAGTGTGGGTTTCTATGACTTTCTCTCTTATACTTTAATCGGTGTAGTGTCAATTGCTCTGTTGAAATTCGCAGGCTACATAGCTGAACATGTGATGTTATTACTTCCAGCCTCTATCGCAGCCCTTTACTCTAATAATGTTAGAGAACATGTGTGGCTGGGATTAGTAGTGGGGTTTTTCTCGGCTACTAGTGGTTTATCGCTCTCAATTCTTCTCGGTGGCGCACCCACGGGTTTTACTGGCTTAGTGCTTATCTTACTCTTACTCCTAAAGTACATTGTGAAGGTGTAGTGTTTTGAAGAGGAGGTTTGGTATTAGTTTACCCGAGTCTGTAGCGGTTAAACTAGATGAGCTCGCTTTCAGTACTAGTAGTGATCGTTCCAGTATAATAGCGAGGGCTCTTGAAGAGTACCTTCACGATGATCTTCACGAGCACGGCGAACACATGTGCATAGGGCTAATAATACTCATGAGTGAGAAATCTATAGATGTAAATAGTTTAAAAAGTGAAATAGTAAAAGCACAGTTAACGATTAGATCTAGTGCAGGCTACATTACAGTTCTCTACGTTGAGGGGTTTTATGGTAGCGTAAGAAATCTTCGTAAAAAAGTTTCACGTAAGTGTAGATTTACCAGGTATATACCTCTCTCCTGTATATATATGAGGAGAAGTTAATTGTGACTCTTGAAGATTACGAGTATTTATTCAAGCCCGTGAAGGGTTATTGGTTCACGCGGTTTCTTATCGAGGAGCTAAGGAAGAGGAGTAGTGGTTGTTTTAACATTACTCTAGATTTAGGTCTTACCGAGACATTTTTGTGTATTGAAAATGGACTAGTAGAGATTAATAATAAAAGCTTTTCACTAGATGAGCTAATACCTAGTGAGGCTGATAGGATTAGGTTTGTTTCAGATAAGTATGTATATGATGTTGTAAAGTACACGAAAAAAGGTTTTTATAAGTTAAAAGCTATTGGGCTTGACAAAGCACCAACACTTGAAATTAATGGTATTCATATGCACAGAATTAGTGGGATTGACCCATGGAGCGACACGCTGTTAAAAGTCTCAGCAGCGAGGGTCTCGAGAGGACAAGTAATTTTAGATACGTGTATGGGACTTGGATATACATCGATAGCTTCGCTTCAGCGCGGGGCTAGATTAGTATATACTTTTGAAATAGACAAGAACGTAGTGTGGATTGCTGAGAGAAACCCGTGGAGTAGAAACCTTGAAACTCCACATGTTAAAATACATGTTGGTGACGTCACGAAGCTGATTACTAGTCTGCCAGATACCTACTTTGATAGGATTATTCACGATCCACCGAGATTTACAAGAACTACTGGGAACCTTTATAGTTTAGAATTCTATAAAGAGCTCTACAGGGTTCTTAAACCACGTGGAGTTCTATTTCACTACACTGGCGAGCCGTGGAAACATAGATCTCCAAGTATACTTAAAGGCATTAAAGAGAGACTTGAAAAAGCGGGTTTTAGAGTACTTTACTTTAATAGTAAAGCCCTGGGATTTGTTGCAGTGAAGATAGAGTCGTAGTAGTATGCTCTCACTTAAGAGCCTCGTAGCATAATAGTATTTCACAGGGGTGTTCTCTTGGAGATTATAGGAGTAGATATGGGTATTATAGAGAGAGTGGCGAGAACACTTAAACTCAGAGCTGAAACACTTGAGAAATTAGATGTTTACGACGTAAAGTTTTATCCACCAGCAAGCGATGAACCCGAGTTAATCACACGCTATTTTTTAGTGCTTGTTGCAATGGATCATAGGCTCAGCAGACCCGGCAAACCTTACGAGGCGTGTCTTGAAGATGGTTGCTATAAAGGCGCTGATCTACTTTATAGACTTGGCATGAAAAAGTATGTAGAGGATCCTGGGTTCTTCTCACCCGAGAGGCTTACAGAGATCAGAGTTGAAGACGTGAGAGAGTGGCTCAGTATTGGTGATGCTACACCACCTGACCTAGAGGTAAGGACGATGCTACTCAGAGATCTAGGGTATAAGCTTATGAAACTATATGGTTCGAGTGCTCTGAAAATTATAGAGATGTCTAGCAATAGGATACACGGATCTCTCGAAAATCCAGGTCTTGTAGACAATTTAAAAGTTTTCAGAGCATATGAAGATCCTGTTGAGAAAAAAGCAATGCTCTTAGCAAAGTTTCTCATCACACGAGGACTCTTTAAACCCATAGATGAATTAGACGTAGCTGTAGACAACCACCTGTCGCGTATAGCTTACCGCGTAGGGCTTGTAATGGTGTCAGGACCTTTGTGGAGTAAGATTAGAGAAAGTGTTGAAGTAACAGCCGAAGAAGACTTGTTGTTAAGGATTACTGTTAAAAGAGCTTATAGGTATGTGGCGTTTAAAGCCGGGTTAAGTCCAGTTGTGATCGACGACTTTTTCTGGATCATGGGTAGAAAATTGTGTGTACGAGATAAGCTGCCCGAGTGTGAAAGGTGTCTCTTTAAAGGTTATTGTAGAGCTAAGAGGAACTCTGCATTTATGGTCAACGAGCATATATACTATAACACGTGGTATTATTAGTTTTCGTAGAGGTGCATTAGTAGTGTCTTTAGAGAGTGGCAGGAGGAGTATTAGAGAGATTCTCTTGCTGAGTAAGCTAGAGAGAATTATTATGGAGTATTTTATTAAACATATTAGTGCTGGAGAGATCATTGCAGCGCTTGACATAAAAGAGGAGATTAAAAAGAAAGCTAAGCAAGGTGAGACAGATATTGTGAGTGAGATTGAAGACGCTATATTACTGAGAGAAATAAATATAGCCATGGCACTACTTGCAAATAAGGGTTTTCTTGAATATAAAAATGGAGTTTATAAGTTAGCACCATGGATAATAGAAATCGTTAAAGTAAGGAAGGGAGGACTATATCCAGGTCAGCCGAAATCACTTAAAGAGCTATTAGATTAAATTGTCACTTTACGGGGAACATTTCATGAACTGATTTATTCGACCCAAGTCCTCTTCAATCTCGATCAGGGAGTTTATAAGTATACATGACCTCGCCTAGATAGCCTAGGTTTTCAAAATAGAGATGTGGATCTACAAAGACTATCCTACTAGCTTTCGAGAGCGTCTCTATACTGCAAAGCTCAGCTAAAACAGCCTTTTCAACCTCTACCTCACCCATAATAGCTCTTCTCGCGTAGATACTTCGAGCCCTCACGTATTTTAAGACTACTGGAGCTCTTCCGCCAAGCACTAAGATGTTTACACAATGTGCTCTTTCAACAATTAGAGGTCTCTTACCGGAGAGTAGAATACAATTATTAGATGCTAGAACATTTACTCTACCACTACCAAGAACAACTATTTCCTCATCAGCAACTACTAGTACGGCTCTCAATGCGCCTAAAACTTGAACTCTTTTAGCTTTAACATAAGGATATTTAAGCCTACCGAATACAATAACGTGATCTCTATTACTACTATGAGACAACAAGCATCTCCTGAATTAAAATAGTCTTAGAGATTTATGAGGTTTAGCGTACTTAGAGTTTTAGAGAGAGAAGTCAATGTCAAAATGTTCTCAAGAAGTCATTTATGAACACATAGCAGACTCTGACTATAAAATTTATAGATATGAGAACATGTTGGGTAATAAACAGGGAGTTTTATGAGCAGCGAGGAGGGTTTAGGCAAAGCTCTTGGGAGGGTAATACTATATGCTATACTAGTAGCTATTATTATGGGTATATTACAGTGGTTTTTCACGCAGGGTGTTGATTTGCTAGCTAAGACAACTGGTTTAGATGGATTTCTAGTACTTAAAGACTACGCTGTCTATGTTTACATTATTGTCCTCCTCGTACTTGGCTGGATAGTAGTTAACGTGATCGCTACAATGTTTTATGTCATGTTAAAGCCTAAATATGGTGCCTCGACGGCAGCAGCTGTGAGGAGCATGATTAGAATACTTGGTCTAGGTGCACTACTTGCAGGCATAGCTGGTGGTATAGCTGGAGGTGTTGCTGGCGTAGCTCTCGGTGGATTCATAGGCTTAGTTGTTGGCTTTGCTACACAGCAAGTTCTAGGTCAAGCAGTAGCTGGGATGTTTATACTGCTAGCGAGGCCCTTCAAGATCAATGATGTAGTAGACGTAGCTGGAGAAACTGAGGTCACAGTTAAAGATATATCAACGCTCTTCACAGTAGTTCAGAGAAAAGAGGGTGTTGAAGTACTAATACCAAGTAATATGATTATTGGAAGTAAAATCGTAATTAGGCACAGATCTCCAAAGTAGTTTTTAACCACATGATGCATTCTTACTCTACTATTTTACTAAAACACCTAAATGCCACTGTAATTGATAGTGCATTAAATGCTGTTAAAGCTGCTAAGTCTACTAGTATATTGTAATTGTCGTAAATTAAGATTTTTCTAAGTATGTTTAC
>CAZMCE010000067.1:0-6291 GCA_964564855.1 uncultured Thermosphaera sp.
CAACTTATTCGTGTAAGGTGTTTAAGACTGGAGCCCGGTAGCTTAATAGTTATCGCTTTTGGTGGTAATGCATTTCAGAGTAAGGGTGATAAGGGTACTGTAGAAGACTATTTGAGAAATGCATATATATCAGCAAATACCGTGGTTAGGCTCGTAGAAGAGGGTTATAGAGTAGTAGTGACACATGGTAATGGGCCACAGGTTGGTATTATAGCTGAGTGGATGGCTTTGGGCTTAAAGGAGAAGGGTATTCCGCCAATGAGCTTAGACATTGCTGGAGCTATGACTCAGGGCTGGCTGGGTTACATACTACAACAAGCAATTTACAATAGGCTGCGCGATAAAAACCTTATACCAGGTAGAGTTGAAGGCGTAGTAACTGTTATAACACAGACACTTGTACGTGAAGATGACCCTGCTTTTAAAGACCCCGCTAAGTACATCGGCCCCTGGTACGATAGAGAGGAGGCTGAGAAATTAGCTAGAGAGTTTAAGTGGACTTTTAAACCAGATCCTCGCGGAGGTTATAGAAGAGTTGTTCCCTCACCAGACCCGATTATACAGGTAGAGATAAACGCTATTAGAAAACTCGTGAACGAGGGTTTTATAGTTATATGTGGTGGAGGTGGTGGGATACCAGTTATTAGCGAAGATGGGAGGCTTCGAGGTGTTGAAGCTGTTATTGATAAAGATCTAGATGCTGAGAGACTCGCTACAGCGCTCCGCGCAGACGTATTACTAATACTTACAGATGTTGAGTACGCTTATCTAGACTACGGCACAGAGAAGGCTAGAGCACTCATACATATAACTGCTAGTGAGGCTTTAAAGTACTATAAAGAAGGACACTTTAAACCAGGTAGTATGGGGCCTAAGATACTGGCATCTGTGAGATTTGTACAAAATGGTGGTAAACTAGCTATTATAGCTCACTTATCAAAAGCTGTGGAAGCATTGAGAGGAGAAAGTGGAACTAGGATAGTACCGGGATAAAATAGTATACGTTCTGAAAACCACTCAATATAACCCACTAGAAAATTTAGTAGAAATATCATTAAAAATGCATATGAAGAGTACTGATAGAGTCATGAAAACTACATAGGATACATGATATACCGTATAAATTGTATAATTACACAAGATCAATAGTTAAATTTGTTATGGAAAAAGCTAAGGCTCTATCAAACATTTTCTCTCTTCGATAGCAACACTACTATGATCTACTTATGAGACTACTATATATGCTAGTTTATGAAATTGTTTCTTATATAATACTGCAAGGACTACTCCGCGAACATAAACATCGAGGAACATTGCAAACCACGGTCCTAGTGGACCTAGGGGATCTGCTAGTATGAGCGATAGTATAACTCTAATTAGTACTAGTGATGTGGCGTTTATATAGAATGGTATTTTTGTGTTTCCAGCACCACGTATTGCTCCACTAGTGACCATTGCTAATCCTAGGCCAAACTCGCTGAAACCCGCTAGTGTTAAATATAGGCTTGCGAGTTTCCTCACACTCTCGCTAGGCGAGAAGGGCGCTACAAGATAATAGCCTGTTACTCCAATAAAAACGCCAAGTAAACCCATGATTACAGAGCCTAGTTTAATGACTCTCCACCCAGTACTCTTAGCGTCGTCAATATCTCCACGTCCAACTCTACGTCCAACAATAGTAGAGGCTGTTTGTGTAAACGCAAAGCCAGGCATGTAGATTAAACTCTCAACTCTTAAGCCGACATTGTGAGCAGCCATAACACTCTCTCCTAGTCTCGCTATTATACTAGCGTAAATGACATTACCAGTTGCAAAGACTAGTCTCTCTACTAGTGCTGGAACACCTAATTTTAGAGCCTTCTTCCATGCTGTGAATAAAACTGTTCTAGAAGGCATTAATCCTAGTCTACATAGTAGAAGTAGCTGTAGAGGTATAGTTACAGTGTTTGAAATTACTGTGGCCACGGCTGCTCCCAGAACTCCTAGTCTCGGTAGCCCATAGTAACCGTAGATTAGTAAGGGGTCTAGTGTAGCGTTTAATACGAGTCCAGTAGTGTTAGCTATGAGTGTGTAGAGTGTTTTACCAGTGGAAATTATTACCATGTCAAATGCCATTGTGATGTAGAGAACTAGTAGTCCTAGACTTCTAATTCTCAAGTATTCAATAGTGTATTGTAGTGTAACTCCCTTAAGACTTGAAACAATAATTACTAAAGGCTCTGAAAATAGATAAAACGTAGATCCCAGTATAATTGCGTATACACCACCAACTAGTAGAAGCTCAGTTATAGTAGACCTGGCTAGATCTACTCTACGTGCACCAATACTCTGAGATACCATAATGAGTAATGGTGTTAAAAAGAGCATTAGGAAAGATTGCAAAAACATAAACACGTAGAGTGCTATTCCGAGAGCAGCTAGAGCTTCAGTTCCAAGTCCACTCACAAAATATGTATCTGTAAGAGAGTATAAGCTCGCTACGATTTCGACGAAAACTAGTGGTAAACTCGTAGCTAATACCTCTCTGAGCTCTTTATCTAATTTAAGATCCAATAGCACCAACACCGAGCTCCGTTTAATAAAGCTAGAGTTTATTAATTTCATGTCACGCTACATTAAAATTGGTGATGTATTTTGAAAGCCTATGTTTCAGTTGATCTTGAGGGCTTACCGGGAGTTGTCTCGGGCACAATGCTCTCACCTTGGAGTAGTCAGTTTTCAAGGGCATCTAAAATAGTGACTAGGATTATTAATACTATTGTAGATGAGCTGTACAAGTCAGGTTTTAGTGAAGTATACGTCGCTGATAGTCACGGATTAATGACAAATATAGATTATACCGAGCTAAATGGTAAAGTAGTAGTTATACAGGGTTATCCGAGACCCTACAGCATGATCACATTAATAGACGGCAGCTTCTCGGGAGTATTCTACGTAGGTTACCACGCAGCTGCTGGAACAGTACATGGTATTCTAGACCACACATATAGTGGTAAGACCTACGCAGAGATCAGGGTTAATGGCGTGAGAGTTAGCGAGTACTTGTTAAACTCGCTGTGTGCTGGTGAACTTGGTGTTCCAGTAGCCTACTTAGCTGGCGACGAGTACTTGAGAGAAGAAGTAGAGAAATACACTCCATGGGTCATCTTCACCCCACTAAAGCGCGGAGTCTCACGATATGCTGCTCTCTACTATGGATTAGAGAAAGTCCTTGAAGTAGTACGTGACGACGTAAAGAGAGCTACTGAGAGAGTTAAGAGAGGTGAGGCTAAGACACTCACGTGGAGTAGGCCACTTAGAGTTGAATTAGTTCTTAAAGACTCACTAATAGCAGATATTCTCGAAGAGAAGTTTAAGAGACTAGATGCATATACAATTTACTTTGAGGCTGAAAGCGCTAAAGAAGCGCTTTCAACAATAGAGCTAGTAGCCATGGTAGCATATGGAGTTGACAGCTTTAAAGCTAATTTAAAATAAACTCTCAGTTAGCTAATACAGCTTTAGATCAGGCCAGGCCAGCTTCTTCACGATATCCGTTGAGGTGCATTTCATCACTAACATTAAATATTTTTACTACCGACCTTATTAACTGCTAAGAGTTTTTCGCGTGTAAAGCTAAGTAGTAATCCTAATAGTATTTAACTCTAAATTTTTAACGAAAAAATAGGCGTAATTTAAGGATAACAAGCCTGAGTAATTGTACTAATAATATGCCTTCTCATCCTCCTTTAATAATGCCTTTTTGTTTTATAATAAGAGCTTAAAATATTTCGTTAAAACACTTCGAATGGCTCCTTAGTACTTTATAGTTACTTAGTGATCCTCAATACCGCTGCACCTCTAATTTTGGCAGCTTTGAGGTTTCTAATAGCCCTATTTACCTCTTCTAGCCTATATACTTCTACGTGAGTTTCAACACGATGTTTACTGTAGAATTCTATGAACTCTCTTACATCACTCCTCGTGACGTTAGCCACACTCTTAACTTCTCTCTCCTCCCAAAGGTGCTTCTCATAGTTAAGAATAATTGGAGTTTGCTTTCTAATAGCGTTAACTACTAGTCTACCACCCCTCTCGAGGAGCTCTAGAGCTCTACTCACAGTCTCGCCCACAGGTGTAAAGTCTATAGCTATGTTTAGTCTACGTGGTGGTATCTCAGAGGGGTGACCTGTCCAGTCAGCTCCTAGTCTCAATGCAAGTTCTCTGTGCTCACCACTCCTACTAAACACATATATTTCAACTGAAGGGTGTAGTTTTCTGAGGACTTGTATTAATATGTGTGCTGAGGAGCCAAATCCAAATAGACCTACTCTTGCACCATTATAAACCCGTGCCAGCTTGTAAGCTCTCCAACCTATAGAACCCGCACACATTAGTGGTGCTAATTTTTCAGCTTCAATATTACCTGGTAACTTGTGAGTGAATTCTGCATAAGCAACCATGTACTCCGCGTAGCCCCCATCGAGATCACAGCCAGTAGCCTTAAAACTAACACAGAGATTTTCATAACCCCTAACACAGTGCTCACAGCGTCCACAAGTCCAGGCAATCCACGCGACGCCAACACGATCACCTACCACGAGATCACTAACACCCCCACTAACATCTATAACTCTACCAATAACCTGGTGTCCAGGAATAACTGGGAGTTTACACTTCACTCTACCCTCAATAATATCAATATCAGTGTAGCAAACACCACAAGCCTCAACAGCAATAAGTACTTGACCACTACTAGGCCTTGGCGTTGGAAATTCAACTAGTTCAACAGGATCTTCTTTCAAAGGCAACTCAGGATATCTCCTCACTAAGCCCTCAACAAAAATCTCAGCCAACTCCCTCACAACACCTGCTCTCAAGAAAACCCCCCTCAAATAGTTTCTAGCTCAAATACACTTAATTTCTACAAATATACAACACAACTAAGACATCGCTCGGAAAACTCTTCTCTTAATATTTTTAACTTTAACTATTATTCTCGGCTGTTAAATATTGCGCTCAGCTAGTAACGTCCTCACCTATAGGGGGGCGGAGAAGCCCTATATACATCTAGCTATGCCTTGAAAGCTCTCAATTAGACTACGCGTAAGACTAGTTAAGTAGGGTATTAGGTCAGCAATACACCTAACAATTAATTAAGTATTAATAACATTAAGTCTTCTTCTACAGCTCTTGGTGTCTTAAATTTAAAATCTAGTTGTAGGGGTATTAGTGTTCTGGGATGCATATTGTGACATGTTTTAATATACTGAGTACTAGTGTTGCTATAGAAGTAGAGCACAGTGATCCGAGTAGCTTACTGCGAGCTCTTTCATCTACCTTCTCAAGAAGATATCTTCCGCAAGTGCAGCGCATAGAGTGTTTAGATAGTGTTGAGGCCCGTGTTATGTGGAGTAGTGGTGGGGAATTCGTAGTAAAATCTACTATTTACAGTGACGAGCCAGGCGTACCAGACTACTATGTTGTACATGGTGATCTTCCAGAAGCTTATGTTAATGAGTCACCAGTGTTCTTCTTACTTCAAGTTTATGCGAGGAGTCTCACTAAGAGAGGTTATGTATTGTTAACAGACTCTGTGACTATTAGCAACGGTGAGGAAGCTGTGCTGCTACTCGGATATCCACATACAGGTAAGAGTACTATTTCAGCTATAGCGCTCACCCACGGCTACACTGTACTCTCAACAGAAAACACTATTGTAAAGCCTAATAGTAATTACATCGAAGTCCATGGCGGTACTAGAGTACTAGTTTTTGATCCCAGAGTTAGAGATCTCTACGGGGTTAAACTAGAAGTCTCCGAGAGAACAAAACACGGTTATGAGGTAGTAGATCTCGATCAGATCGAGACACCTAAACTACCGCAACGAGTAGTAAGCATATATTTGATCTACACTTCATTTTCTTCTACTGGGGCGACACTCACACCTGTTAAGGGGAGAAAGATCGCGAAGACAATATGGTACTTTGCTACAGGACCACTTAAAGGTATAGACTACTATGAGCCAACACCACTAGATATGCCTATAAGAGGGGTAGTTGCAGAGGCGCTCAAAAAACTCATAAACACATTCGCAGAAAATTACTCGGCAAACTTCTACGAGGTTTTCGGATCGCCACTAGAAGTCTTCAAGACAATAATTGAGAAAACTATTTAATTATGAAAAACAGAGTGAGTGTTAATTAAAATAAGGATGCCCTCTACTTTCACAACTACTAGGTTTATAGCTTATAGTGAGCTGAATAGCACAGAGCTCTATGAAAGTTTGGTCTACCTCCTCCCCGCCCTAAA
>CAZMCE010000068.1:0-6269 GCA_964564855.1 uncultured Thermosphaera sp.
ATAAATGGAAAATCAATGATTTTAGCGAGGTATCTTTTACCCCTAATATCAACCTCAACTTCTTCGCCGAGCACAGCATATCTAGAGTCTATATACGCCATGGCTATTCCCTTATTAAGTATTGGTGAATAACAGCCGCTAGTAACCCACCCCACGTAAATGTCCTCTACGTATACACCACTATCTTTTCTCGGAAATAATCTACCAGCATCTTTACTGATCTTAAGCCCTAATCTAATCCACTTAACACCTTCACGTCTACACGTTCTTAGAGCTTCTTCTCCAATAAATCCCTTTTTCCCCCATGATATAGCACCCATACCATATCTTAAACTGACTACACAGGGGTACTTAGATGGATCCTCGCCATACTCGTGATCTCCTAGTACAAATCCCATTTCAATTCTCAACGTGTCACGTGCTATTAGACCTGCTGGTTTAATATTCTTAGAGAGCATGACATCGAGAAATTTCTTAATCTCGCTGTGATCACCCCAGATCTCGAAACCATCTTCACCCGTCCACCCACTTCTACTAATTAGATATATTTTAACACCAGCTACTTCTTCATTTAGTCTAAATTCTAGTGGTTTTAAATCAGTAGCCCACTTAGCTCCAAGGCTTTCTATAAACTCCATTGACCTGGGTCCTTGAATAGCTAGCATAGAGTACTTTTCTGTTAAGTCAATAATTTCAACTCTAAACTTCTTTTCTTCAATTACATGCTTAAAGTAATTGAGCATTTTCTCTCTAGCTAGAGCATTTAGTACAAGTAACCACTCCTCATCACTAATCTTATAGAGCATCTCGTCATCTTTAACTCTAGCAAGCTCTGTTAAAGCTAATGTAGGCCCACTCATAAAGCCTACTTTTACTCTTGATAAGTCTTTTGTATAGATATACTGTATAAATGGAACTACATCAGAGCCTCTCAGTAAGACCCTACCCATGTGTGAGACGTCAAAAAAACCTACACTAGTTCTAATAGTTACGTGCTCTTCTATAGCACTAGTATATCTCATTGGAACCTCCCACTCGCCAAAAAAACCAGGTTCTGCTCCTAACTTCTCGATGTAAAAGTCGAGTAGGGGTATACGCTTATGCAATTTACACACCGCTCTCACTCTGAAGGAAATGTGACTAGTAAAAATATTTTTATCTTAGATCCTTTTCTAAGAAACTGGTGTATTTTTGTTGAACACACCACACCCCTGGATACCTAGCTCTACACCCGAGCAAGTAGAAAAAATGTTAAAGGTTATTGGTATTAAGAGTATTGAAGAGCTTTTTGCCGATATTCCTCGAGAAGTGCTATTGACACGCGAGATGTGGGAGACTTTTGAAATAGGATTTAAGAGGCCTCTATCTGAAATTGAGGCTAAGAGAGTTGTCGAGGAGAAGCTCTCGAGAAACACTAAGTTAAAAACACCTCCATTTCTAGGTGGTGGTGTTTACCCTCATTATGTCCCATCACTAGTTAAGTATATTGTTTCTAGAGGAGAGTTTCTCACAGCATATACACCTTATCAAGCAGAGATCTCGCAGGGAATAATGCAAGCTCTCTTCGAGTATCAGAGCTTAATGGCAGAGCTCCTCGATATGGATGTAGTTAACGCCTCAATGTATGACTGGAGTTCTGCAGCAGCTGAAGCTGTCTTAATGGCGCTTAGAGTTAACAGGAATAGAGATAAAGTTGTATTACCGGCTAATATAAATCCGCTTCACAAAGAGGTTATTGAGACATACACGTGGCCTCACAATGTTAAATTAGTAACAGCACCTTATGATAGAGTGCGTGGTACTATAGACGTTGAGAAGCTAAAAGAAATAGTAGACTCTAACACAGCAGCCGTATATGTACAGTACCCGAACTTCTTCGGGATTATTGAGCCTGAGGTAAAAGCTATTAGTGAAATAGCACATGAAAAGGGAGCTCTCTTCATTACTGGCGTATACCCTGTAGCACTTGGATTATTAAAATCACCAGGTGAGCTTGGTGCTGATATTGCTGTTGGTGAGGGGCAGTCGTTAGGACTTGGATTAAACTATGGTGGACCCTATCTAGGTATCTTTGCTACGAGATATGATATGAGTCTTGTGAGGCAAATGCCAGGTAGAATTATAGGTCTAGCTGAGAGCGCTAGAGGTGAGAGGTGTTTTGCAATGATTCTTCAAACTAGAGAGCAGCATATTAGGAGAGCTAGAGCTACTTCAAATATTTGTACAAATGAAGCTCTAGTAGCTGTAGCTGCAGCTGTATACCTCTCAATGTTGGGTAAAAATGGTATTGTGAAACTAGCTGAGATTAACTATTATAATGCACACTATGCATGGATCAAAATGAAGAAAATCGGATTAAACGTAGAAGTGTTTAAAGAAGACTTCTTTAACGAGTTTCCTGTGTCGTTTAATGAGTATGGATTAAAATACAGTGTTGTACACGAGAAGCTGTTAGAGAATGGTATTCACGGTGGACTCTACATAGGCGAGTACTATCCTGAACTCGGAGAGACAGCTCTCTTCGCGTTTACAGAAGTTCACTTGAAGAGCGATATAAATATGCTTGTTGAAGTCCTAAGAGAAGCGTTGTTTAAGGGGTGATCTAGGTGTTTAGGCAGGCTAAGTGGAGTGAGCCACTAATATTTGAACTAGGAGTTCCTGGGAGGATTGGAGTAACACTACCAGAAGTAGATGAGGAAATTAGGAATTTAGTTGGTGAGGTGAGAATACCGAGTAGTATTAGGAGAACTACTCCACCATCACTACCAGAACTCAGCGAGGTTGAGGTTGTTAGGCACTTTACTAATCTTACACAGATTTCTTATGGAGTTGATAATGGCCCGGTACCACTTGGTTCTTGTACAATGAAATATAATCCGAGAATAGCGTGGGAGATTGCATTTGACTCTCGGATAATAGAACTACATCCACTTCAAGATGAGAAGACTGTTCAGGGGCTACTTGAATTAATGTATGAGCTTCAGAAATGGTTAGCTAATATTGTCGGCATGGATGTGTGTACATTACATCCAGCAGCTGGGGCTCACGGAGAGTTAGCTGGGGTCTTAACTATTAGGAAGTATCATGAGGTTAAAGGTCAATTAAATAGAAAAACAGAAATAGTAGTACCTGATAGTGCACATGGCACAAATCCCGCTAGTGCCGCTATGGCTGGTTTTAAAGTTGTAGAGGTTTCTACGGGGCTTGATGGTAATGTCGACATGGAGGCTTTGAAGAGTGTTGTGGGAGATCTTACAGCGGGATTAATGATTACTAATCCAAGTACTCTCGGACTTTTCGAGGAGCACATACTCGAAATAGCAGATCTCTTCCACAAATATGATGCATTACTATACTATGATGGGGCTAATTTAAATGGAATTATGGGGTATGCGAGGCCAGGTGATATGGGCTTTGACATAGCACATATAAACATACACAAGACATTTAGCTCACCACATGGTGGTGGAGGTCCAGGTGCAGGACCTATTTGTATTAAGGACAGGCTAGTAGATCCGGATCGAAATATATGGTTGAGGGACCTAATACCAGGCTATGTGGTGGTTTACGATGAGAAAGAAGAAATATACAAACTTAAAGGGCCTGGACCCTATAGTGTAGGGTTACTAAAATCGTTCTTCGCGAATACAATTCCATTAGTATGGGCTTATGTCTATATACTAGTGATGGGGCCTCAGGGCCTTAGAAGAGTTACTGAGCACGCTGTATTAATAACTAATTACTTTGTAAAGCTAGTGAGTGAAATTAAGGGGTTTGAGATACCATATGGTAAGAATAGGTTTAGAAAACACGAAGTTGTTGTGAGTGCTAAGCCCATGACTGAGGATACTGGTGTTACAGCAGAGGATGTTGCTAAAGGGCTTCTAGACGCGGGCTTTTATGCTCCTACAATATACTTCCCACTAATAGTTAAAGAGGCTTTACAAACAGAGTTCACAGAAACAGAGACACCTGAAAACGTTGAGAAGTATGTAGCTAGGCTTAGAGAAATTAGTGAAGTGGCGTATAAGAACCCAGATGAGCCGAAAAACTGGCCACTCAATACTAGTGTTGGAAGAGTAAATATGGTTAAGGCTAATCACCCCAAGTACCTTGCACCAACGTGGAGAGTTCACGTGAAGAGGCTTAGGGGAGAGTTAAATTGAAATTTAATACTGTTATCGTAGGTTCTGGTGTTGGTGGATATCCTGCGGCATTATACTTAGCTGATAAGGGGTTTAAAGTAGCAGTAATTGAAGAGCGCTTCGTAGGTGGAGAGTGTACTAATTATGGCTGTGTTCCAACTAAGGCGTTTTACCACTTTGTAGAATCTGTGAAGTTTACTGAGAAAATTGGTGGTCAGGTATTCTACAAGTGGATTGATCTTGTTGAGTGGGTTAAGAGTATTGTTAAAGAGGTGCGTGAAGGCATAGAGTACTTGTTAGAAGCACGTGATATTACTTTACTGAGGGGTAGGGGTGTTTTAGCGAGATCTGGAAGAGTCGTGGTTGAGACTAGTGAGGGTAAGACTAGTGTTGAGTGTAGTAGTATTATTTTAGCATTAGGCACAGATCCAGCTGATATACCTGTTGCTAGGTTTGATAGTGTTGGTATTATTAGTAATAGAGAAGCATTATATCTCCAGGAAAAGCCTAGTAGAGTGTTAATTATTGGTGGTGGGGCGGTAGGCGTAGAACTCGCTAACATTTATTCTTCTCTAGGTGTAGATGTAACTATTGTAGAGATATTAGAACACATACTTCCCTTCACGGATAGAGATATAGCACTAGCACTCAAAACACACCTAGCTCAACGAGGTGCAAGAGTACTAGAGAAGACTAGTGTAGTTGGAATTGAGAGAAAAGGTTCTCTCTACACTGCTAAATTGAGTAGTGGAGAAGCCCTTGAAGTAGATAAAGTTATCGTAGCTGTTGGCAGGAGGCCGAAGACCAATAGTGTTGGACTTGAAAATATAGGTGTAAAGCTCACTGAGAAAGGCTATATTATAGTAGGCGAAAACATGGAGACGAGTGTGAAGAATATCTATGCTACTGGAGATGTAGTTGGCGGTCCTTTACTCGCTCATAAAGCTATAGTAGAGAGTATAATTGCAGCGAGGAGTATAGCTAGAGAGGAGACATTTAAAGTAGACTATAGACTTGTTCCTATAACAATATTTACAGGATTAGAAGTTGCATCTTTAGGTTATACTGAGAAAGAGCTAAGTGCTATAGGTGTAAAGTACTCGAAGTTCCGTATTCCCGTGTACTTCCTCTCAGCTGTGAAAATTAAGGGCTATAAAAACGCTTTTGTAAAGATCATTATGGACGAAAATAGGGAGAGAATTCTCGGAATACACATAGTTGCACCAAACGCCTCAGAGGCTATTTCAGCATATCTACCACTATACCTCGGCAAACTAGGTATTAAAGAAGCTTCTAGAACACCATATCCACACTTAACAGTATCAGAGTCTCTTAGAGATATAGCAGAGTATATTTTAGGTGAACCAATACACATTATTATTAAAAAATAAAGTTATTTTTCACTATTAAACATTAGAGTTAAGGGGTTTATGTGTGAGTTTTCTAGGTGTTAGTGAGAAGTATTTTACAAAGTACTGTAGTAATGGGAGGATTTGTTTTTGGAGTTATGCTGCACTTGTTGAGCCGGTTGCTAGTAGAGATCTCTACGTATTTGACTGTTCACTCTTCAACTATGCTAGAGACGAGTATAAAGATTACCCTGAGTTGAGAGTACTCTTATCGTTTAAAACAAATACTCATCTAAATAATATTTGGTTTACTAGTCAACTAGGATATGCCAAGTTACCAGAAGTAACATCGTGTAATAGTAGTGATATTGAGGCTTGTCTAAGTAACTCTCTGAAAACCCTGGAATCCCTAATTGAAGAGGCTTCTCGTCAAGTAAAATTCTTCTCTAAGCGAGAAGCTCTAAGATTTATTCTCCCTAGACCTCCAGACTACGCTACTGCACGTGGAAGATATCACGGCCTCCTAATTAGAAAGAGTATTCTGAGTGAAATAGCTAGTAATATGGGTTTTAGTAATGGTGTTTTAAATTCTCGTGTGAAGACAATTTACGTACTCTACAGTGTTGACTACTCTAAGTGGGATTTTACAGCTCTTATTTGCGACAAGCAAACCAAGTTAAATGCTCACAAGAAAATTATTGATAAAAATAAATTACTAAGTGCTTTAAGGGAGTTTTCACGCTAACTTAAACCTTAAAACACCGTGTTACAGCTC
>CAZMCE010000069.1:0-6068 GCA_964564855.1 uncultured Thermosphaera sp.
TTAGAGAGGTGGTGGTGTAATTGGAGGTGTTGGTGGTGTTGGCGGTGCTGTTTCAGCTTTTCTAATACTTTCACCTAGAGCTATGTAGAGCAGTATCCACGCTACAAAGCCTGCTAATGGAATAAAAATACTAATTATAAATAATATTGCTGATACAAGGTATAATGTATTCTTCTCTACATCGTGTAGTTTAAATCCAAGTATTATTAAGCCTACATAGCCAAGTAATAGTAATATAGCTGCAATAATCATGATAAAAGCACCTATAAGGACTATTAATAGCACTGCTCCAATCATCATTAATATAATGCCCCAGAATAGTCCAATATGTATTAGTGTACTAGCAGTTCCAAACTCAGGGTTTAATTCCGCTAGTCTACGTACTCCTGGTATAAATTTACCCCATGCACCTATAAGCCAAATAATACCACCAATAATAATAAGAATTACTAAAACTGTAAGAGATGCAATAACAGCTTCTAACATAGAGAGCCCCCTGAAGAATACTGGAAAAATACTGAACATAGATACTAAGCCACTTATACCTATAAGTAAAGATGCTATAATGAGATAGAGTACGCCTTCTCTCATATACCTATATGCCTCAGCATAGCTAAATCTACTAGTAGTTTGCACTGCCATGTCTTAACACCACATACTAGACTTAGTTAGCATAGTATTTAAATCTCTAGTTTGTCATTTAAGTTCTAATATTTAAATGTGTAGAATTTTTTAAGTTTAATTTTAAGGTCAGCATTCAATGGATTCTTCATTACTCTGCGAGTACAGCCTTCTTCATCCCAATTGTAGAGGTGTATACATAGACTAAAATATTTGTGGGAAAACACAAACCCCCACGCACTAAGACAGCTTATACATCAAAGTAAACAAACAAAGTAAATAACTATGAAAACTAAAACAGCCCTATAACTAATAAGAGCGTATTTTGGGGTAAGTGTGGTTTTCGTGGTGGTAGTATATGGTTTATTTTAAATGTAGACTTGATGGTTCTTGTTGTAAGAGGTTTTGGATTCCAATTACACACTTAGATCTCTGGAGGCTTTACTATTATGGTAACTACTATGACTTAGAAGTCTATGTGAGACTTATTGAGAGCAGTGATCCTAGTAGTGATCCTAAACCTGTACTCTTCAATGGAGAGTATAAACACTTATCCCTAGCTGAGAGTGATGATGGCTGTATATTTCTTGAGAGTGGAATGTGTAAAGTACATCCCTATAAACCATTAGTTTGCCGCTTCTACCCCTTTGTTTACGTTGTAAGAGAGAGTGGTGAAATAGACATTGAAGTTAATGATAAAGCTATAGGTGTGTGTCCAGGGTTAATCCTAGATGATAAACCCATAGATCCTGTAATTGTCGAGTACTTAAAGAGAGTTGCAAAAGCACGTGTTCTCGAGTTAAAATTGTGGAGTAAAGTTGCAGAGGAGTGGAGTAAAGAGCATGGTTATAGTTCAAGTCTAAGTAAACTAGTAGATTACGTGTTAGTGAAAGCTAGAGAGGACTTTAAAGAACTATTTTCTAAGAAACTCTGGATTACTTAGCAATTCCCTGCACTCGAAAAATAAGAGCTTTAATTGTAAAGTAACTATTTCTCTGGAAAACTCTAAGGTAAAATAGTCAATAATAACTTCACACGCTTAAAGGCGCTAAACCACCCTAGATCTATTGAGATCTGCAAGAAGATAAACTCACATATTGTTTCTAAGATTCCCCAGAAACTTTTATTCTAGTAACAGCAATGAGTAAATATATTGCTAAATTTAGCTGAGTGTACTCGAGGCTATGTAGAGGTTCTTGGTGAATGTGTTAGTGTTTCTCAACGTGGATTCTTCGGATTTGGCGGTGTTGAGCGATATTTGCATGACTATGATCAGCAGGTTGCATAGTAAAGTAAATAGGAAAGAGTAGGGCTTCAAGCTTCTACATAAAACACTATTAGTTATACTTATATAGCGGTAGTGCCCAGTACACTGTGAGGTGTCTTTGTGAAGGAGAAAATTGGGTATCTATATCTAAGAGAACTTATTACTGAGAAAATTGGCTGTGAGATTAAAGCTAAAAAAAGCTAAAACTAGTAAGGAGCGGTAGTGGTAGTGTAGAGGTTATAGCACTAGTTAACAATGGATATGAGACTTTAAAACCTGAAATACTAGTGTCCATAGCTACTGCTAGAAGTCTTTCACTATATCCTCAACCACCTCAAGGTGCTTTTATTAAGAAGTATAAACTAGCTGATGGAAGTATAACTAGACTTATTAAAATACCGAGAGCTATTCTCATATACACAGTAAAGAAGATAGAACTGTAGGCCAAGTAGAAATTTCACTAATTATTGCTAAAAAAGCTGAAGAACCTTTAATTAGTGATAAACTTGCAGGTAAGCTAGGGATAGCCGTATTAGATTTTGCTGAAGGACTCTGGTGTTTAAAGATGAGGTGGGGAAAAACTGTGAGGAAATCAAAGTAGTTAAGCCTTAAATAATTCATAGTAATTAATAAATTGTGCTAAATGAACTTGTACTAAGTTAATAATGAGTAGCTTAGGCTGCGAGATCCTCCACAGCTGATCACACTATTTCAACTCGTATTCTCAGTCGTGAAGACTACTACTCCGTGTTTTAAAGTGTCTACATAGAACTCTCTGTTCTCTTGAAGCGCTCTTTCCAGTTCGAGTGTAGAAATAACCGTGATCTCTACATCTACGTCTTTCACAGAAGTCAATATGAACCTCTTATCACATGAAACCTCATAGTCTACAATAACTAACATATCAATATCACTAAGACCTCTAACAAACCTCCCTTTAGCTAAAGACCCGGTAATAATTACTTTAAGAGGTCTTAACTCTACTATAAGTTTCTCTAAGAGATGCTCCAAAGGCTCCACAAGATCTCTTGTACTATTACTATCAAGGATCTCTCTTAACCTCTCTCTTAACAAACTCAACAATCTCCACCGCTACTCTTAACGCCTCTTCAGCATCCCCTCTATTATAATGCCTATGTGGAGGTAAAGCTGGCCATGCATTAGGGTATCTAGTTGGAATATAGTACCTATCAAGCTTCTTAACCACCTCAATGAGCTCTCCAGGTAAATTAATAACTCTACTAATCTCCTCTACAAGTCTCGTAACACTATGAGTACGTAGATAAATATTTAGTCTCTTAATACATAGTGCTTTAAGAGCTTTTTCAACAACTTGGTGTGAAAAGAAACACACTTTGCTCCACTTACCTACCTCAAATAAGACCTTAGCAGCCTCTAAGTCATCAAGAGCTTCTTCAAACCAATCCCTATATCTTTCATAGCTCAAACTAATTCCCCAAAATACTAGTATTAATTAGTAAGCTGAGAACAATATTCAAGTTATAGCTATTTAAATTAAAATCTCAGAAGTAGCATTAAAGTTCTCATTAAGTCTCAATGTGCTGAAAAAGAGAAGTAGTTTTAAATAATAGTGCTCTTCTTAAATTGCTATTTTAAATAGTGTTGGACATATTTGACACTTAACTGGATCTATGTTTTTATCTAATATTACATGCATATTACAGAAATATTTTTTAGATAAAAAGTAAAGTGTTATTTTGTAAATTTCTTCTTCTAATTTAATTCTCTCTATTTCAGGTGCTTTTTCAGCTAGTTTAGTAATAAGGCTAATTATGTCTCTGTAGGGTGTTAAGTCTAGTTTACTACCTCTCTCTCCAAGTATGTAGCGTGTTATAAGTGATTGTGATATTCCAGTTATCTCTGTAATTTTACTTCTAGTTATGCCTCTCTTGTATAGTTCTATGACTAATTGTCTTTTTACAGCTGGCTCAATATATCTATATGCTAGTTCAAAAATACTCCTACTCAAAGATTACAACACCACAATTTTCTTTAACACCTCACTCGGATTACTAATGATCTCTGTTAAGTCTTCTACAATTTCAAGTACACCTATAAGCTTATCTTGAGAGTCTTTAACGCCAGCTATTATTACTCTGAGAATTCTATCACCAACTCTAGTCCAGAATTCTCTATGTGTAAACTCACTACGCATTAATGCATCTACATTTAACTTAACGTAGTTCTCTAGTCTTGGTGGATGACAAAACTCTAATCTCCTACTAAGTATAGTTTTAGTTCTTACAAATCCACCTGTAATTTCACTTTCACTGTAAAATCTCACTCTTCTATTAATATCAGCAAATGTTAACTCAACAGGTAGTACTTTAAATATGCCCTTTAACTCCTCAATATTCAAGAAACCTGTTTCAAGATCTAAATCACCTTCACGTTTAAGTCTATAAGTATCTGGCTCTAAACCCTTAGAGAGAGCTTGTTTAAACTCTACTGGTAATTTATCTAATTGTTCAGGTGTAATAGTTGCTTCAAGTTCATATGGTAAAATAGGCTTAGCACTAGGTTTCCACTTCCTCTCTCCAACTTCAATAATATAGCCCATATCATCAGCAATATCAGCTATAGCCGTCCACTCACCTTCAGAGAGTAGTGCCCATATAGCTGGGTAGAGTATTTTGTTTTCTCTAAATACTAAATCTCCTATTTCTTTAGCTAACTCTAAGAGTCCACTCGCTACTTTCTTGTAGTCACCTTGACTCTTACTAAGTAGAGCTTCAACCTCACTAGTTAATTGTCTAAGTTTAACTATAACTTGATCCTCTCTACCCCACATAACTCTAGGTACAGCTATAATACCTCTTCTCTCAAGATATGGGAATATTAACATTTGAATTTTCCTATAGTGTAATCTGATCTTTTTAAGCTCTAATAGGAGGTACTTAATACTATTCAAAATACTAGTAGTGCTCTCAGGGCTTGAAGTTAGTAGTGCTGTAGCGTATAAACCTAAAATTTCAGCTCTCTTTTGAATCCACTCATTCTCCTTCATAAATAAATCTAGTGGATGAGTCTCTGGAACATCTTTAACCTCTCTCGTAGCGAGGAAGTCTCTAAACAGCTCTACGTGTAAATCACATAATTTCAATATTTCGCTAATAGATAAACCCTCTCTAATTAACTGCTGCTCAATTAGTGGAATTTCAAATGGTGAAACTTGCTGCAAGAGATCTTTATACTTCTCCTTCAACTCACTAACACTTACACCTTGATGAAGGAGCTTAATTATTTCTTTTACAACTTCATATTTCTTTACAAACCCTATTGACACGTGTCACCACCACTAAATAATTAGGGATATAAGGGTTTATATATTTGACACGTGTCAATTTCATGTAGAAACTCCACGAGACTAGTAAATTATCTCAAAGTGTTTTACAGTCACATAGAATAAGAGCTACTTTAGAATACCATATTGAGGCAGGTAATTTTAGAATAACTACTAAAATGGCTAATATGAGTATAAATGAGTTTATTAATGTAGCTAAGGATCAGGCAGATATGGCAATAGAGTAAAATTTAAATTACTAGTTAATGTCAAGTGCGAATTCTACTAGGCGACGTAAACTATTTTAGTTGATTTACTAATTTTAACTATATGTTTTCAAATCAGTCCAGTAAAGATCTATACTTCACTATCACACCAGGTTTAATTCTAATTAAAGTGTAATCGAAGAGCTGGTTCTCGACTAGTTATTTTTAAATCTTTCCTCGAGATCTACTCTACCTCTTGGATGATAACCTAATGCCTCCCAGTATCCATCACTATACTTGTCAGTAAATACTAGTCTACTAATCCACTTAGCACTTTTCCAGCCATATAAGTGTGGTACTATAAGCCTAGCTGGATAACCATGTAGAATATCAAGAGGTTTGCCGCTCATTTCTAAGGCAATAATTACTCCATTTCTCGTGAACTCCTCGTAGGGTATTATAGTTGAGTAGCCATCTAAAGACTCTACATAAACCCATTTCACAGTGCTTAATGGTCTAACAAGACCTATTATTCTCTTCACTAGTACACCGGCAAACTCTAATCCCCTAACACTCCAGCCTGTTACACAGTGAAAATCAATTTTAATTCTTTCAACTCCAAGCTCGTAGAGATCTAGTAGAGTCAAACCTATAGGCTTTTCTACTAACC
>CAZMCE010000070.1:0-6038 GCA_964564855.1 uncultured Thermosphaera sp.
TAATAGTCACCTGAATTACCTACGTCTTCTGGTAGTTCCGGGTGCCACTGTATTGTAGGGTCTGGTGGAGGATATGCTGAGATTAGTGTTTTTGTGTATGGGTGTAGGGGGTTTGTGAAAATAGCGTTTTTATTACCTATCTCCATAATTTGCCCAGCGAACATTATTGCTATAGTATCTGATATGTATCTAGCTACTGCTAAGTTGTGTGTTATAAATAGGTATGTGATATTCTTCTTTACTTTAATATCCCTCAATAGTTCAAGTATTTGTGCTTGTGTAGAAACATCAAGCATAGATGTTGGCTCATCGAGAATCACGAACTCTGGCTCTGTTACTAGTGCTCTCGCTATTACAACTCTCTGTTTTTGACCACCACTTAACATGTGTGGATATACTTCGAGGTGTTCTTTGCTTAACCCGACAAGTTTTAAGTATTCAGTAGCTTTTACTAACGCCTCTTCTCTGTCAAATCCCTGTGCTATTAGAGGCTCTATTAGGATCTCTCTAATTTTTAATCTGGGATTGAGAGCTGAGTAGGGGTCTTGAAAGACCACTCTTATTTTGCCGCGGAGTGTTTTTAGAGGAGCTCGTGTTACGTCAACCCCCTTGAAGAAATATTTTCCACCTGTTGGCTCAGTGAGCTTAGCTAGAACTAGGCCTAGTGTAGATTTACCTGAACCACTCTCTCCTACAAGTCCTAGTGTTTCTCCTCTCTTTATTTCTAGATCTACGCCGTCAACTGCTTTTACATATCCTATAATACGCTTTAGAAACTTACTCCTCACTTCGTAGTATTTCCTGAGAGAGATGGTCTTTACTAAGATATCGCTATGCATAGAGATGACACCTCACAAATCCACTATTAATAGCTCTAATACTAGGCTCTTCAGTAAAACACTTACTAAACGCTAATGGGCATCTCGGATTGAATCTACACCCTCTTGGAAAGTTACCTGGTAGTGGAGGCTCACCTCTTATTGTTTTAAGCTCACTGATTTCTACGTCAACTCTTGGTAGTGAGCTTAGAAGGGCTCGTGTATATGGGTGTAGGGGGTCTCTAAATAATGCTTGTTTATCGCGGTATTCGACAACTTGCCCAGCGTACATAATAGCTATTTTATCAGCCATGTGGGCTACTAGAGCTAAGTCGTGAGTTATATATAGCATGGGGATATTCTGACTTTTAACAATACTCTTTAACATATTTAGAATTTTAGCTTGAGTTGTCACGTCTAAAGCAGTTGTAGGCTCATCAGCTACTATGAGCTCTGGTTTCAGAGCCATAGCTATGGCTATTAGTACTCTCTGTCTCTGGCCTCCACTAAGCTCGTGGGGGTATTTGTTTATAAATGAGCCTGGTAATCCGACTTCACTTAGGACTTTCTCAGCTTCTTTAAGAGCCTCTTTCTTACTCTTAGCGAAGTGGTAGATGTATATTTCTGCTATCTGCTCTCCTACGGTTAAGAGTGGGTTTAAACTTGTTAATGCATCTTGAAATATTACTGCAACTTTAACTGAATTAGAACTCGCGTTCTTCCCGAAGATCTTTATGTACCCGCTAGCTACTCTGGCGTTAAGTGGTAGAAGCCCTGCTACTGCTAAGCCTAGCGTTGTTTTACCACACCCAGATTCGCCGACAAGAGCTAATATATCGTTTTTCTCACTGATATCAAGATTCACATAGCTTACAACCTCAACCCACCCCCTGTACGTTAAGTACTGTATTGACAAGTCTCTAATTTCTAGAGGCTTCAACCTACTCCACCAGTACTCAGCCTCTTCTTAGGGTCTAAGTAGTCTCTTAGCCCATCACCAATTAAGTTAAATGATAGTATTGTGAGAAACATGAGTAAGCCTGGGAAAACTGCAGGCCACCAAGCCTCTCTTATGTACCTCCGCGCTGTACTTATCATTAAACCCCACTCTGGCGTAGGCTCTTGAGCACCTAGACCTATAAAGCTGAGTGCAGCAATATAGATAATCGCGTTACTAAGCTCCATTGTTGCTTGTGTTATAAATATAGGTGTAATGTGTGGCAATATGTGTTTAGTAATAATTCTCAGTCCACTTAATCCAGCTTCTCTTGCAGCGAGTACAAATAGGCTTTCTTTTACTGATAAAACCATGCCTCTTACAAGCCTAGCGTAGACTGGTATCGTAACTACTGCTACTGCTATTACAGCGTTAATAATACTTGACCCAAGTACAGCGGCTATTGCTATTGCGAGCATAAATCCAGGTATACTTATCACTATATCCATAATCCTCATGAGCACCGAGTCTACTAGCCCACCGAGGTAGCCGGAGACAAGACCTATAACTAACCCAATAAGGCCTGATAGAGTAATTATTGCAAGACCACAGCTAACGTCTAGTATAAATGCGTAAAATGTTCTTGTAAAGACATCTCTTCCAAGGTTATCAGTACCTAGTATGTAAGGCCATGTAGTATTACTACGAGATAGTGGTGGTAAATGGACATTATATGATATTTGATCGTGTTCGAAAGGCGAGAATACTATTACAAAGAAGCTTAAAATAGCTAAAGAGATGAGAATAATGACTCCGTACCTTATTCTCTTAATCCCTAAAAGCTCTCTGAAAAACCTACTCTTAACACTACTCATTACTACTCCCTAATCCTTGGATCTATATACATGTATAGGATATCGACAATGGCGTTTACAGTGATGTAGATTATAGAGACTACTAGTACAGATCCCTGAATAACCATGTAGTCTCTTAACATAACTGCCTCCCATACTAGTCTTCCAAGACCAGGCCAGGCGAATATTGTCTCTACAATTATGTCTCCTGTGACTAGTACTGCGAAGTAAAGGCCGGCAATAGTTATTATGGGTATTAGTGCATTTCTAATAACATGCTTGTACATTACTACTTTCTCAGGTAGTTTCTTCATCTTAGCTGTTTTAACAAAGTCCTGCATCATTACCTCTAGTATACTGTTTCTTGAAAGTCTAAGTAAGAGTCCTCCAAGAGGTATTGCTAGAGTTAGAGCTGGTGGTATAATTCTTATAAGTGCATCTATGAAAGCATTAATATTTCCACTTAGAAGAGTGTCTATAAGTATAAAGCCTGTATAAGTCTTTACAGAGTATCTGGGGTCTAATCGTCCGCCAACAGGTAAACCTAAATTAACGCCAAAGAATATTAGTAGTAGTACTCCGAGTAGTAGTGTAGGGAAAGAGAAGCCTAAAACAGATAGTGATGTTAGTGTTAAATCTAGTTTTGTGTCATGTCTTCTCGCAGCAAGAGCTCCTAGAGTAATTCCTAGTGCTAGTGAAATTATAAATGCAAATATTATGAGCTCAAATGATGCTGGAATTCTTTCAGCTATGAGTTTACTAACACTATACCCCATTATGTAAGAGTCTCCTAAATCGCCTCGAAGTAGCCGTGAAATATATAGTATAAACTGCTCAGGGTAGCTCTTATCAAGACCCCACTCTCTCGTAACTCTCTCTATGTTTTCAGGTGTTGCTTTAGGTCCTAGAATAGCTACTGCAGGGTTGCCTGGAAGTACTCTTGAGAGAATAAAGACAATTATTATTGCTCCAAGAATAGAGAGGAGGGATTGAAGTGTGCGGTAAAAAACATATTGCACTATGCTTTTAGCCATGAGGCCCTCCTATATCCTATACTTTTACAACAGGGTAGAAGTCAATGTAGTATGCTGGGTACAGCACAAACCCTTCAACATTCTTTTGCATAAAGACATATAGTTTTGGCACGTAGAGGAAGACCCATGGAGCATCATCAACAATTACTCTCTGTAACTGCTTATATATCTTAACTCTCTCCTCTGGATCCGTTATCTGTCTTGCTTTAAGTGCTAGTTCATCAACTACTGGATTATAATATCCTTCAAGGCTTAATCCATAGCTTGCAAAGAGAGGTACTATCCAGTCATCGGGATCTACATAGTCTGGGAACCAGTCAACCATGTACATGTCGAAATCATGGTTGAATAGTCTATCTAGGAAACTCGGCCAGTCAAGATCAACAATCCTGACACTTATTCCTATTTCTTTAAGATTTCTCTGAATTACTGCTGCAACATCTTTTCTCTCAGCTCTTTCAGCAGAGCTTATTATTAACTCAAACTCTCTCAGCCCCGCTCCATCAGGATATCCAGCCTCCGCGAGGAGTTTTTTAGCAAGCTCTGGATTGTATTTGTAGCCATATTGCTCTACTTCGGGGTCGTAGCCAAATACTGCTGGTGGTAGTGGACCATAGAGTCTTGATGCTGTGCCTCGAAGAATCACGTTTAGTATGTAGTCGTAGTCAATAGCGTAATTTATTGCTTTTCTAAGTAGAGTATTGTTGAGGGGTTCTCTTCTCTGATTCATGCCAAGCCATTCTATAACTAGTCCTTCTTTTGAAACCATTTTTAAATTAGGATTCTTTAATAGATCCTCAATATCTTGTGGTTGTATTCCGAGAGCTAAATCTACTTCACCTTTTTCCAGGGCTACTCTCAGCGTTGTTGGATCTGGATATATTTTGATGATTAATTTGTCGACTTTTGGTGGATCTCTCCAGTAGTCTTTATTAGCAACAAGTACTACTTGCTCACCTTTCTTCCATAGCTCTAGCTTGAAAGGACCTGTACCTATGGGTTTTTCTTCTAGGTTTGTTGCATTTGGAGGGACAGGTGAGAATATCACGAATGTTGCGAGGGATGGGAATGGTGCAAATGGGTATTTGAGTACAAATCTCACGGTGTATTTGTCTACGACTTCAACTCTCTCAATAACATCAAGTAAAAATGCTGGTGGTCCTTGTAATTGTTTTGCTCTCTCTATACTATATTTAACTATGTCTGCTGTGAGCTCTGTTCCATCGTGGAACTTAACACCTTTTCTTAAGTAAAAAGTCCATACAGATGCTGTTTCATCAGACTCCCATCTCTCAGCTAACTTAGGAGCAAGTTCTGTTGTTCCAGGTTTATAGCCTACGAGAGAGTCATATATGTTCTGTACAACTATAGCTGATGCTATGTCATATACTAGTGCAGGGTCTAAGGTCTTAGGGTCATAAGTAGTACCGACAACAAACACTTTTTCAACTGGCTGTGGTGTAGTTGGTTTAGTAAGAAATACAGTTGCCACTATTACAGCAGCTACTACAACAATTACTAAAGCTATCATGTATATACGTGGGAATTTCATTTTATTCGCCTCTATACATACTCTTAAACTATCAAAAGAAGAGTTTAAAAATCTAATGTTTTACTTGAAATTTATGTTGAGCTTATAACGTTAAAAATTATACTCTACTAGCTATTTAAAGATTTATAATTTTCTCCCACATTATCTTTCTATGTGGTGATTGACTTGAAGAGAGTGAACATGTATATACTAGGTACATACTCGATCGCGGCTGTTGATTTAGAAAAAGGTGATGTAGGTGTTGCTGTAGCGTCAAAGTTTATAGCTGTAGGTGCTATTGTTCCCTGGGTTAAGACGAGAGTTGGAGCTATAGCTACTCAGGCTCTTGCTAATCCAACTTATGGTCCTAGGGGTCTTGAGCTATTAGAGAGAGGTTATAGTGCTAAGAGGGCTCTCGAGATACTAGTGAGTGAGGATCCCTTGAGGGAGCATAGGCAAGTTGGAATTGTTGATGCTAAGGGCGAAGCTGCAGCTTTCACAGGTAAAGAGTGTTATCCGTATGCAGGGCACATAGTTGGTAGTGGCTATACTGTTCAGGGGAATATTATAGCTGGGCCTGAAGTTCTCGAGGCTATGGCTAAGGCTTTTGAAACTACTAAGGGGGAGCTTGTAGATAAACTTCTAAGTGCTCTAGAAGCAGGTGATAAGGCGGGTGGTGATAGGAGAGGGAAGCAGTCAGCTGCAATAATAGTACTTAGAGAGAAAGGCGGGTATTTGGGGCTAATAGATAAATATGTTGATTTAAGAGTAGACGATCACCCGGAGCCCGTTAAAGAATTAAGAAGAATATTTGAAATATGGGAATTAACACTTCTAAGTAGAGAAGATCCTCGAGATATTGTT
>CAZMCE010000071.1:0-5828 GCA_964564855.1 uncultured Thermosphaera sp.
TAATTATTGCTAATCTTGGTGGTAAAATAGATCAAATAATTGAGGCCGATATTAGATTTTCAGTTGGCATGGTTTTCCAAGATCCCACTATGAGGAAGCAGATAGAAGAGAGTTGTAGACAAGAGTGTTTAGCTAAGGGTATTGAAGAAGAGGAGGCTCTGAGAAATTGTATTGAAGAGTGTAAAACAGCATGGGTGGAAACACAAGTTGAAATCCTAAAACGAGCAAGAGGGCTTGATAAGCCCTTTGCTATAAGAGTATTTTATTATCTGCGAGATGCATTAACACTTAATCTTGGAAGAGCAATATACATGCACAGTGATACTGGATCTTCGAGAGTTTGGGATATTATTATTGAGAGACTTCCAAACACGATCTTACTATTTACAACAGCCAACTTAATAATATTCTTCGCAGAGCTGTTCCTAGGTTTAATGCTCTCGAGAAAATATGGAACAATATTTGATAAATTAGCGGTCTCACTAGCACCCCTCTCTTCGATGCCCGGTTGGTTTTACGGACTATTCATGATCATAATATTCGCCTTCTGGTTAAGAATACTACCAAGTGGAGGTATGATAAGTCCCGAAACACCTCCAGATCCCTTAATAAGAGCACTCGACATTATAAAACACATGATACTACCATTATTCTCTTGGCTAATAGCATACGTGCCTATAGGTGTCTACTACTATAGGACATTTTTCTTAATGTTCTCGACAGAGGAGTATGTAGAGTATGCTAGAGCCCGCGGTATTCCTCCACGAATTATTGAGAGACGCTATATACTCAGACCTACGCTCCCACCAATAATAACTACGCTTGTACTTACACTTATAGGATCGTGGATGGGCGCGATTATTACTGAGAGTATATTTAGATGGCCTGGGTTAGGATCTGTACTTGCAGAGGCAATATCGCGAAATGACTCACCAGTAATTGTAGGTATAATAGCGGTGTATGCATATTTATTGGCAATAAGCGTAATTGCACTAGACTTCATATACGGTATTGTCGACCCCAGAGTTAGAGTAGGAGGTGAGTAGTGTGAGTCAGAGAACTCTACTACTACTTAGAAGAGCACTACACTACAAGTCTTTTATACTAGGAGTAGCCATTCTACTGTTCTTTATTGGGCTCTCAATATACGCAGAGGTAACTTGGCCTTTTGAAGAAGCCATTACATTGTGGAATAATCCAGAGGCATGGCTTGAGTATCCTAAATGTGCTAAACCAGAGTGGATTACAATATTCACGGGTAAAAGAGAACTGAGAGGTACGCTTATACTAGACTCACGAGTAGCAAACTTAACTGAGTGTGTAGTAGAGGTACGTGAAAATAAAAGTTTAATAGTGTGTAAAGACCTGTATAAAGAGCGCGAGATTCTCAGTATAGGTAATCAACAAGTCCTAAGTGGTATTACCGAGATCACGTTTAACTACGAATATGACGAGCTCCCATTAGGTGGAAAATACGAAGTTTATGTAAACGCCACAGAGAAGGTCTATGTTGACCTAGTACTTGTAAAGCCTAATGGACTAGAAATTAAGCTAGAAGGAGGTTTTTATACTACTGGTGTTATACTAAGAACTCTCGAAGTAAAGCCGGGAGAGCTCTCACGTATTCAATTAAACTACGTTGAAACCGTTAAGAAAACCTATGGCATAGATATAGATGTTAGTAAAGTAGAGCCTGTAAAACTACTATTTATTGACGATAAGCTCTTTATTGAAAAAGGCGTATATAAACCACTAAACGGAACATATAGGCTCATAGCTAGCATCTACTCAGTAGATATAAACGCTATTGCAGAAGTAAGAGTATTAATACACGGCACCATTTACGGAATTGCAGGCACCGACAGACTGGGCCGAGACCTCTTCATGGCTATAGCATGGGGTGCACCTATTGCAATAGCATTTGGATTAACAGCATCTGTTCTCTCAACACTACTTACAATGGTATTAGCTGCTATTAGTGCCTGGTATAGTGGAGTAATAGATAACATAATGGCTCGTATTAACGAGATATTCATGATAATTCCATTTTTACCCACTATTATAATGTTAAGACTATTCTATGGACTAGACTTGTGGGGAATGCTATGGATTATAATATTATTTAGCGTGTGGGGTGGTGGCTTAAAAACTATGAGAGCAATGTTCCTGCAGATCAGGGAGATGCCATATATAGAGGCTGCCAGGGCATATGGTGCTAGTAGTGCTAGAATAATAATTAGATACATGGTTCCAAGAGTAGTGCCAGTACTCATACCAAACATTGTAACAGCTATACCGAGTTTCGTATTCTTAGAGGCAGCTTTAGCTATTCTTGGAGTCTCTGATCCAAGGCTTATAACATGGGGTAAGGTGCTTCAAGATGCTTATGAAAATGCTGCTCTTACTCAGGGACATTATCACTGGATACTAGGTCCAGCAATAGCATTGTTCTTTATGGCTATAGCTTTTGCACTAATAGGATTTACACTAGACAGAATATTTAACCCAAGACTTAGAGAGCTCTAGTACTAAATGGTGACTTAGAATGTCAGAAGTGTTGAGAGTAGAAAATCTCAGAATGTACTATAGAACTATGAGCGGGCTGGTAAAAGCTGTTGAAGATGTAACTTTTAGACTTAGAGAGGGCGAGACAATAGCGTTAATTGGAGAGTCAGGTTGTGGTAAAACATCTCTAGCACGTGCTATTATAAGATTTCTGCCGAGAAATGTTGCCGAGCTTAGTGGTAGCGTGATAATTGATGGTATTGAAACTATTGGCATGAGTGATAGGGATTTTGACTTAAAAATCAGATGGAGGAAGATAACATACGTCTCACAGGCGGCTATTAGCTCGTTAAATCCTGTCATTAGAGTGATAGATCATATGATTGAACCTCTAGTAATACACTTCAAAACCCCTAAGATAGATGCTATTGAGCGTGCAAAAGAGATTATTAAGAGAGTTGGAATACCAGAGGACTTTTTGTGGAGATATCCTTTTGAGCTTAGTGGTGGTATGAGGCAGAGAGTTGTCATAGCAATGTCTCTTATAACAAATCCAAAAATAGTTATATTAGATGAGCCGACCTCTGCACTAGACGTTATGACTCAGGCTAATATATTAAATATGCTAAAAGAGCTCAGATCAAAAATGAACCTCTCATATATATTTATAACACACGACATAGCAGTATCAAGCGAGTTAGCCGATAAAGTCGCAGTGATGTATGCTGGGTGGATAGTTGAACTAGGCCCCGCTGAGAAAGTCTATATTGACCCACTACACCCCTACAGTAAGGGTCTACTTGGGAGTGTTCCAAGATTGAGATCAGATACTCCAGTAACATTTATACCCGGTACACCGCCAAGCCTCATAAACCCACCTAAAGGTTGTAGATTTAGACCTAGATGTAGATATGCTATGCCTAAATGTGAGGAAATACCCCCTGTGATTAAAACAGGGTCAGAGGAGTATGTGAGGTGCTGGCTTTATGGAGAGAAGTGAGAGTATGAGTCAAGAAGACATACTAGTAGTTAAAGATCTCAGAGTATGGCATCCAGTTAGGAAACTACTCTCTATAATTGGCTATGTAAGAGCTGTTGATGGAGTATCTTTTAATATTCCACGTGGTAAAATAGTAGCTATCGTTGGAGAATCTGGCTGTGGTAAGACAACACTAGCAAGAGCAATAATGGGGTTAATTCCAGCTACAAGCGGTAACATTATATTCGAGGGCAGAGACCTCACAAAGCTTCCGAGAACAGTTATTAGAAAGTGGTATACTGGACAAGTAGGCCTTGTACAACAAGATCCCTATGGCGCAATGCCTCCCTTTATGACGGTTAAAGGTATACTAGAAGAGCCTATGAGAATACACGGAGTACCTAAAGAGGATAGATCTAAGAGGGTTCATGAAATGCTAACTGAAGTAGGCTTAACACCACCGGAGGACTTCGTGTTCAAGTATCCACATATGCTTAGTGGGGGTCAATTACAGAGAGTTGCTATTGCGAGAGCACTAATACTGAAACCTAAACTAGTCATAGCAGACGAGCCTGTCTCTATGCTGGACGCTTCAGTTAGAATAGAAATATTAACAATGTTTAAAGAACTCAAAGAGAAATACAACTTAACAGTGATATATATAACACACGACTTTGCGACTGCAAAACATTTCTCAGACGAGATCATGATAATGTACGCTGGACAAATAGTAGAGATTGGAGACGCGAGAGGTATTATTAGAAAACCAAAACATCCCTACACAGAAGCATTAATAAGTGTACTACCGGATCCAGATCCTCAAAATAGGTTTACGATTAAGAAAACACTTTCAGGTGAGCCGCCAAGCCTGATTAATCCACCTCCTGGATGTAGACTCTGGCCTAGATGCCCATATGTCATGGATAAGTGTAAGAGAGAAGAACCCTCACTAATAGAGACTCCAGATGGAAGAAAAGTAAAGTGCTGGTTGTATGCCTGAGAGTTTAAAAGAGCTAGTAGAACTAGTTACTGGTTTTTTAATGCTAATATCAGGCTGGCTACTCTCTTTCTTAATAGTTCTTGAGATCCTGCCTAAAAACTTCATACTTACACTTCTAGCTTACACTCTCTCGCTAATGGGACTAGCACTAGCGCTACACGGCTTTACAGGCATACTTATACTAAGAATAAAGAAGAGGAAAGAGTAGTTTGTGTGTTAGTGTTTAAACTACTTTGCTTCTCCTAAAAGCTCAACTATATAGAGTGTATCTTTGATACTCTTAACTCTAGCTAAATAAGTCTCTCCAATTTTCACTTTCAACTTGCCAGGTGACACGGCGACTAAACAATTATCTCTATATACACCAAGATATTCTCCTTTAAGCCACCCGCGCGAAACTACAACTACTTCGACGATGTCGCCTACTTTAATTGGATTCTCTATTCTCCTAGTATAAGACATACCCCATTCTTTCATACTCCACTTCAACTGTACACCTAGTTTTCTCTCAAGGTGCTCTATAAATCGCCAAAAATCACTCCACGAGACTTCTCTTAAACCATGACCTCTCCCATACTTATGCTTAATGAACTTTTGCACTGTAACAGGAGGCCACTTTTTACCGGCACCTACTCTTAGAGCCCACTTTAAGACTTGCTCTACATCTTCATCATTAATACCTGGTAACCAGAGTGGTGTTACATGTAAATCTACACTTGTCTCCCTCACTAAGTACTCGCAGACTTCTATTACTCTCTCAACACTATAAGCAGGAGTACCATATAGTATTCTAGCCTTTTCTGAGTTTAGCGTCTCTAGGCTTAAGTTTACTCTATCGAGGCCTGCTTCGTGTAGTCGATCTACAAGTCTCTTTGAGAGGAGTAATCCGTGTGTTTCAAGAGCAACAGACTTTACACCACTAATACTTTTAAGCTTCTTAACAAGCTCTACGAGGTGTGGATATGTGAGAGCATCTCCAATAGTATCTATAAGGGCCTCCACATAGCACCCTTTAACAGATATAGCTTCTTTAACACCTCGCACAACAGGCTCTGGATCAGCGATGAACTCAGCCCATCTATTACGCGAGTAGAAGCCAGCATCTACACTACAAAATATGCAGTTTTGTGGACATATAGTTGTGGGTCTTACCTGTAAAACACTAGTACCTCTATCTATAACACCAATAGCTATATATCCATATGCTGGTGTACGTGGAGGAACTCTATAAATTAACCTACCATCTCTAAACTTACCTATAATACTAAATTGCACCCCACTACTCTCCCACACTAGTAACTCTCTCAGAGACTTTATTAACTATAGAGTAGTTCTTATTTCTTT
>CAZMCE010000072.1:0-1760 GCA_964564855.1 uncultured Thermosphaera sp.
AAATCTTTAAATTAACACCTCTAGGAATAAACTCACTCCTCCTATATCCAGCAAGTATATCTATGAGTTTAATAACTACAATTTCACTTTCAAAATATAAATCCTAGGAGCTCTTTTAGTTTATATTTAAATAAATATTGTTTAGATAATCATAGTTTGATCCTGATATCTCAGATTACACATAAAACTCTCTATTTTCTCATGTAAATATCTCTATATGGGGATTTTAAAATAGGTAAAATAATTTAATACAATAAGAGGTTTTATGAGAGAAAAAATTATCCAATAGTCTTGTAGATTGTCCAGTATGGTAGTAGCATTGGTGGGCCGAGTTCTACTCCATGCACGTTTTTCGCGTAAACTATCATTAAGTTTCCTTGTAGTAGTGGTATAAAGGGTATTTCGTCTGCTAGAATTCTCTGTACTTGTTCATATAGTTTAGCTCTCTCGCTCTGATCAACTTTAACCATAGCTTCTCTGAGTAACTCATCTACTGTTGGATTAGCGTATAGTGAACCAGTCCACTTATTAGCTGTGCTTAGGAGGAATGGTGTGAGGAAGTTGTCGGGGTCTATGTAGTCTGGGTACCAGCCGAATAGGCTTAACATCATTCTAGCATTTCTAGCGTTATCAACATATGTTGCCCACTCAGCACTCTTAATCTCAACGCTAATCATGCCTGTTGCCTCTAACTGTTTCTTAATTAGTGCTGCAACATCTGCTTCTGTGTCACCGTAGTGTGTTGGAGTATACCATAATTCTATAACAACCTTATTAGTCTCACTATAACCAGCCTCTCTTAGTAGGCTTCTAGCTAGATCAATATTTGGTCCTAGACCATATGTTTCTTTAAATGCATCAATATGACCCCACATACCAGCTGGTATAAGGCTGTATAGGGGAGACATAGTTTTGAAGAATATTTTTTCAGCTATTTCTGCCCTGTCTATTGCGGCTGCAATAGCTTTTCTCACTAGAACATTGCTCACGGGATCCATTTTTACATTTATAATAATATACCTTATGAAACTACCCGGTACTGATCCAACTACAAAATTGGGGTCTTTAGCGAGGTCTACGTAGTCTACTGGTCTAAGAGTCCTCCACGCAATATCTATTTCTCCCCTCTCTAGTGCTAATCTCAGAGCTGTAGCGTCGCGGTAGAACTTTATAACTATTGTCTTAGTTTTAGGTTTCTCACCGTGGTAGTGTGGATTAGCCTCTAATATTATGTATTCATCTCTCTTAAACTCCTTAATACAATATGGGCCTGCACCACCCCAAGTAGCATCGCTAACAATTTGATCTTGTGGATAGCTCGGGTGAACTGGGAAGTATGGTGGAGTAGCAGCAACTGCTAAGAAGTAGCTTGCAGGAGTTTTCAGTTTGAATTCAACTGTGTACTCGTCAATAGCTACAACATCTTCTACAAACTCTGTTACAAGCCATGATGGGTCTCCCTCAATAATCATAACTCTCTTAATACTCCTAACTACATCTTCAGCTTTAACTGGTGTTCCATCACAAAACGCTACATTTTTCTTCAAGTAAAAAGTCCATGTTGAGCCATCGCTTGAAACTTCCCACTTCTCAGCTATTCCTGGAATAAGCTCATCTGTTCCAGGCTTGTATTTAACAAGCCCCTCCATAATATTTGTCAAGACCTCCCATGTAAAGAAGTCGTATGCGTTAGATGGATCTATATCTGTTACTTTATCTGTTACTCCAATAGTTATAGTCTCAGCGTATACTGGAGTAGG
>CAZMCE010000072.1:1860-5797 GCA_964564855.1 uncultured Thermosphaera sp.
GGTATTGTGTAGCGATTATTGCGGCTATAATTGCTATGATAACTAAGATTACTATGGCAATAATTAGAGTTCTCTTCAAGGCTCCCACCTATTTATTACTAGTAGATTTTAAAAATTAAAAGCTTATTCTAATACTACTCTAAGAGGAGCTTTTAGAGAAAAACTCGGTGTAGTAGGAGTGGGCTTACTTAGATATATGGCTATACGTGCATTAATGATAATTCCCACGGTACTCGTACTCTACACTCTAGTATTTATAGTTCTAAGAGTACTCCCAGGAAACCCTGTTCTCGCAGCGCTGGGAACTAAGAATATTCCAGAAGAGCAGTTAAAGGCGTTAATGAGTGAGCTGGGATTAGATAAGCCACTATACCAGCAGTACTTCGAGTACTTATTTAACTTCGTCAGGGGGGATATGGGTAAGTCTATGATTATTCGGGGGAGACCGATAGCAAGTGATATCTTAGATAAGCTCCCAGCAACTCTCGAGCTGTCTATATGGTCTATTATGTTTAGCCTAGTTATAGGGGTTGGATTAGGGTATCTTGGTGCTGGAGGGAGAAGTAGACTCGTTAAGACTATTATTAGATTAACTGGGTCAGTGGTATTTGTCATATTTATACCTGCTCTTGGACTAAGTCTTCAACTAGTATTCTCTAAGTATCTTGGACTACTCCCTACTGGGGGTAGATTGACGACAATAGGTTATTTTAAGCCAATAACGGGTATTTACACTCTAGACTCACTTATACAGTTAAATATACCTGTATTTCTTGATGCACTTAAACACATTGTACTCCCAGCATTTACTCTCGGCTTAGTTATCTCTGGTCCCTACATGAGGCTTACGTTAAACAATATGGAGGAGGTATTAGAGTCTAAAGTCATGGAGGCGTATCGTGCTAGAGGTGTTCGTGATAGTAGAATAAGAAGACACACGTTTAGACACGTACTTATACCTATTATAACGTACACGGGTTTACAGTTTGCACTACTCATGGGTGGAGCTGTATTAACTGAAACTACTTTTAACTGGCCTGGAATTGGAACATACCTAGTAGACAAGGTTATGTATAGAGATTACACTGCTATACAAGCAGTAGTAATTATTTTCGCGATTATTGTGGGGTTAACTAGTTTAATTGTAGATGTCATCTACGCTCTAATTGATCCAAGAGTGAGGTATTAGTAATGTCAAGGGGTTCAAGTATAATTGTAGTGCTTAAAAACAAGTACATTATGTCAGGGCTGATTATAGTATTCTTATTTGTATTTATGGCTGTCTTAGCGGACATTATATCTCCATATTCACCCGTAGATCCAGTTGGTCCACCACTACAACCACCAAGTCGCTCATACTTCATGGGGACAGATAATCTAGGTAGAGATGTGTTTTCAAGAGTAATCTATGGCTCGAGAATAATGTTGACAATAGTCGCACTAGCTGTTGCTATGAGTGGAGCTATTGGCACAGTACTCGGCTTAATTAGTGGATATCTTGGTGGACTATTAGATAGGGTATTATCATTCATAATGGACTCAATTTACGCATTCCCATCACTAATACTAGCAATCTCGCTCTCTGTGGCGTTAGGGCCTAGTCCTATTAACGCGGCTATAGCAATAGCAGTAGTCTATGTGCCAACATATTTTAGAATGGTGAGAGGACAAGTTTTGAGTATTAAGAGTGAGACTTATATTGAAATGGCTAGAGCTCTAGGAGTACCTTCAACTAGAATTGTATTGAGACATATATTACCACACGTTACTAGGACTTTAATGGTCGTGTTTAGTATGAATAGTGCTGATGCAATACTAACAGAAGCTGCACTAAGTTTTATAGGTCTTACTGTTCAGCCACCAACACCAGACTGGGGATTTGACTTGTATAAGGGTAGGGGTTTTGTACTAGCTGGTATGTGGTGGATAATGTTATTTCCCGGACTATGTATCACGCTACTCGCAGTTGGATTTGCTCTTATAAGTGAGGGGGTTTCTACACTAGTTTCTACTCATAAGAGGTGAAGTATATTGGAGGTTTTAATAGTTAATGATTTATGGGTTAAGTACTTTACGCTTAGTGGAATTGTTTCAGCTGTTTCAGGTGTTTCATTTAAACTTAGAAGAGGTGAAATGCTAGGAGTAGTTGGTGAGAGTGGTAGTGGTAAATCAACACTTGGATTAGCTGTGTTAAACATGGTTCCTAAACCGGGTAAAATTATACGTGGTGAAGTTCTCTTTAACGACATGGACATTCTTAAGCTAGATCCTCATGAAATTAGAAAAATACGTGGAAGCAGAATATCTATGGTTTTTCAAGATCCATTTACAACACTAGATCCTTTGAGGAGAGTAGTTGAGCAGTTTGAGGAGTTTTTAATAGAACACGGAGTTGATAGAGCTAAGGCTAGAGCTACTGTAAAAGATTATTTAGAAGCTGTGGGGTTATCTGAGAGAATTATGTACTCGTATCCACACCAGTTGAGTGGTGGTCAGAAACAGAGAGTTTCAATAGCAATGGCAATAGCTCTCAACCCAGAAGTGATCATAGCTGATGAGCCCACAACAGCTCTAGATGTAGTTGTTCAAAAACAAATAATGGACTTAATTGACAGTATTAAAGAGAGGTATAAGTCCTCAATAATACTGATTACACACGACCTCGCACTAGCTCTTGAGAGAGCAGACACGATCATGGTAATGTATGGCGGGTATATCATGGAATACGCTGAAAAGAGAGAGCTATTTGATAATATGAAACACCCGTATACGAGGGCTCTCTTCGAGGCTTTACCTAAAGTACTACAGAGAAATCTACCAAGATCACTTCCCGGATACCCTCCAGATCTACGCAATCCCCCACCTGGATGTATATTTCACCCTAGATGTGAGTTTGCATCTGAGAAGTGTAAGAGAGAGCTACCTCCTCTCATTGAGATATCTAAAAATCATTTTGTATCATGTCATTTTGCAGGTGAAATATTGTGAGTGTTATTGTTGAACTAGTAGATGTTGTCATGGATTTTGAAATAGGAGTTTTTGGTAGAAAGCGTAGAGTGAGAGCTGTTGATCACGTGTCGTTGAAGGTGAATAAGGGGGAGATATATGGGTTAGTTGGTGAGAGTGGTAGTGGTAAGTCGACGCTGGGGCGAGTATCACTTAGACTCTATGAGCCAATTATGGGTAGAGTTCTATTTGAGAATAGAGATATTACTAAGCTATCTGAGAGAATTCTTAGACCTCTTAGGAGAGAAATGCAGTTAATACCACAAGATCCCTACGGTGCTATAAATCCTATTCAGAGAATTGGTGAAGCTCTCATTGAGCCGCTACTTATACACTTTGAGATTAGTAGAGATGAGGCGTTAGAGCAAGCACACAAAGCACTCGAGGAAGTAGGATTAGTTCCACCTGAAGACTTCATGAATAGAAGGCCTCGTGAACTTAGTGGTGGGCAACTTCAGAGAGCTGTTATTGCACGCGCTATGATATTAAAGCCAAAGTATATTGTAGCCGATGAGCCTACAAGTAATCTTGATGCTTCAATAAGGACATCAATAATAAAACTCCTATTAGACTTTAAGGAGAAGTATAATCAATCACTACTATTTATAACTCACGATATAGCATTACTAAGTCTAATAGCAAGTAGAATAGGAGTAATGTACCTGGCTCAACTAGTAGAAGAGGGATTAGTAGAACAAGTTGTGAAAGACCCATTACACCCATATACGAAAGCTCTACTCAGCGCAATACCGCTAGTAAGTAGTCAACTAGGCTTTGAGAAAATCTACTTGAAAGGTGAAATTGGAGATCCAGCTAATCCACCTCGAGGATGTAGACTACATCCAAGATGTCCATTTATACGTGAAGAGTGTAAGACTAGAGAACCACCACTAGTAGAAGTTGAGAAAGGAAGACTCGTTAAATGCTGGTT
>CAZMCE010000073.1:0-5620 GCA_964564855.1 uncultured Thermosphaera sp.
AGCGTTCTCGTATAACTCTACTCACATCACTAATGTTCTCTACTCTAATAACAGAATCTGCTATGTCAACAACTTTCTCATCGTGTGTTATAACTATTACTTGTCTTAGTGTTCTACCGAGTTCACCTATAATACTGAATATTTGACCTCTCCTCTCATCATCTAAATACACTGTTGGCTCGTCGAGTACTAGTGTTGTGGGGGACTTGCCCATAGCTAGCTCTGCGAGTGCGAGTCTCAGAGCTATGGCAATTGCAACTCTCTCACCGCCACTAGCATTTCTAATTGGGAAATTTTCACCTGCAAGTTTCACATAGAGCTCAAAACCCTCTCCAATAGAGATCTCTCGTAGTTTGAGCTTTGAAAGTATAGTATTAGCTCTTCTCTCAAGCTCGCTCCTAGCAATTCTAGTAAGCTCTCTCGCGATTAAACCATTTTTACCAAGATATTTTTCGGCGAACTTTTCAATAATATCATAGGCCTTAACTCTCTTCTCAATACGTGTAAACTCGTCTTCTAGTCTCTTAACATCTTCTTTAAACCTCTCTAATTGCTGTCTAATAGTCTCTACTTGACCCCTGAGATTCCCGAGGAGTTCTTTCTGCCTACTTAACTCTTTAGAGGAACTCTCATATTCTTCACCGAGTTTTCTCTGTAACTCCTCAAGCTCTATGATTAACTGTCTAGTAGAGTCTAAGTCTAAAGAGCCTGGTAGCTGAACACCTAGAACTACTACACTTCTAAGTCTCTCTCTCAAGTCATCTATACTCTCAGAGGGAGAAGTTATACCCGCATATAGTTCTCTGTAAGATTTCAACACGCCTCTATACTCTGCACACTTCCCACCAAGATCACTTAACCTTCTCATACACTCTTCAAAATTCATAGTACTAGTAATACTATGTTTTCTACATAATTCAAGAGCTCTCTCTACTAATTCCTGTAGCTCTAAACTCCTCTTCTCTAAGCGATCGCGCGCTATTACAAGCCTATTTTCGTAATCCCGTAGCTGAGATACGTTTTCACTGATTAATGATATATTACTACTAAGCTCATTAATAGCCCTTTCTAACTCGCAAATTTTACTTTTTAAGTGCTCTTTAAAGACAGCTGGATCCTTTATAAGTGAACCGCAGAGGGGACATACACCGCTAGCTTCGAACTTCTCAATGTAGACTTTGTATAGATCTCTCTGCGCCTCAGCTCTTTTAACCCTACTCTCTAATTCACTTAGAAATACTTCAACATCCTTAACACTATGCAGCTCGGTATTAAACCTATAACTCAAATCTCTCAACAGTACTAGGATTTTTTGCTCTAATTCGCTCACCTCTCTCTTCAACTCACTTATATCTTCTAGGAGTCTCTGTAATTTGGCTCTCTCATTACTCCACCATGCCTCAACTTCTCCGAGCTTTTCAATAACTCTCTCTAATTCGCGAATTTTACTCAGAGCTAAAGCTCTCTCGAGGTTCCTGGCTACATCTAAGTACTCATTAACTAGTTGTAACTTATTTTTGAGGTCTTTAACAGTTTCATCTAATTTTTTAATTTTCTCTTCGAGCTCTATAATGCTCTTCAGAATTCTCTCTTCACTTTGTTTTAACTTCTCAATATTTTTCTTCGCGGCATTAAGGGCCTCTTCTTTAGCCTTCCGCTCGCCTTCAAGCCTATTTTTCTCTTTAGTAATTTCTTTTAAAGCTTCTAGAGCTTTCTCTAAATAGCTTAGTCCTAGTAATGAGAGAATATATTCTCTTCTCTCTGCGTCACCAATATCAACTATCTCTGTTAATTCTCCTTGTAGTGCTATTATAGTAGACCTCACAAGTTTTCTCATATCACTCTCAGTGAGACCTGTAAGTCCAAGCAACTTGGCAATTTCAGATACAACGCTCTCAATTTTAGTAGCTTTGAGTTTTCTACTATCACCCTCTACGAGGTATAGAGAGGCTTCAGCTGGCATTGCTACATGTAGTTTTCTAATAACAAGATACCTGCGTCCTTCAATTTCTATTTCAACTCTAATCTCCCCTGAACTACTACCCCTCATTATAATATGCTCTTTCTTACCACCTCTTACATCTATTTGCTTACCAGAGAATAGTGCCATGTACATAGAATCTACAATAGAAGATTTACCAGCACCATTTGGTCCAATAATAGATACTACTCCATCTGGGAATTCAACGCTAGTATTCTCGTGTGAGAGTATGTTTTTCAGCTCAACTCTCCTAATGATCACTTTATCCCCACCAATCTCCTGATTTTACTTAGCATTTTCTCGTCTTCAAGTACTCTCTCAACTAGAAACTTAACAGCCTCCTTACTCTCAGCGTTCTTGACAACGTTAAGAACGAGTTCTGCTAGTTCACGGTCGCCTAGAACGTTATACACAACCTGATCTAGTGTTGGAATCTGAGGAGTCGCAACGCCCTCAGCAATACTCTGAATTTCACTGCCACTAATACCTGGAACTTCAACTTCGACTTTGTATACTAAGATCTTGTTTTCATAGAGGAGTTTATTCATATATTCACGTATTCTTTTAACATCAACATCACTAAGCTTTGACTTCACTCTAACATAGAGTATTGGTGGCTTAGTGTATTTCTCAAGCTTAGCTGTAGCGGTATTTACGAGTATGTCCATGTAGCTTTTAGCCTCTATAATAATCCACTTACGCGGAGTGTTCAGCTTAACCCAGCTTACTACAGCCTCATCACCGCTGAGATCTACTAGGGCAACGTATCTTTCACTCCTAGCTTCTAACACCTCGCCGGCCTCTGTTGAGCCGGGATATACTGATAGTACTCCCATGTATCTAGTCTCATATTTTAAGTGATAGTCACCTAGAGCTACATAAGTGTACCTGTCTGCTCCCAGTTCTGCTAGTGAAGCGTGAGCACTCGGAATATTTAGCTCTTTTAGCAGTAAGTGTGCTAATAGAATTCTCTTCGAGGTCTCGGGTACCCTGATAGTCTTTAGGTACTCTCCTATAATGACCGGGCTTAAGTATGGTATAGCTGTTACTCCGAGCTCACCACTATGGAGCTTAATAATGTGTGTTTCTGGCTTATCTTGTGCTAGTAGACGTAAAAGTCCCATCTCACTGAGTACTCTGAGAGGTGGTAATTGAGCTACTTTGGGCTGATCGTGTTGTCCAGCTACAACTAGGAGGTCAATGCCGTGTTCCCTGAGTCTTCTCAGAGTCCTGTAAGCGTAGAGATATGTCTGTGGTGAGGGCTTTGGCTCGTCGAAGAAGTCTCCTCCATGAATAATAGCATCTACATGTTCTCTCACAGCAATATCTACTACCTCGTTGAAGGCGTCATAGTAGTCTAGCTCCCTCTCTCTCAGCTTACTAGGCCTACTAGAACCTAAATGCGTATCTGAGACGTGTAGAAGTAACATTATTACACAACCTCCCACTCACTACTCGGAGAACTAATACTCACTCTCTCTGAGATTTCTTCTAGCCTCCTCCTCCACAAGCTCACAATATCTGGTGTTGCACCAACTCTCTTACCAGCATGTAAATCTACTTTTACTAGTGCGGGGTATTTACCAATCCACTCGCCTAGGAGTACTGCCTGCCCAGGGCTTAGAGCTGGGAGCATATTAACATACTCCTCGCTGAGAATATCTGAGACCTCTGTCACAAAGCCGCGATCACTTCTCTGCACGAGCTTTAATAAGACAAAATTCTGTACCTGTGAGACTACATCTGAGTCTAGCGCTCTCGGCCTCTGACTAACAATAACAAGCATTCCGCCAAACTTCCTACCTTCTCTTATAAACCTCTGTAAAGACTCCTTGCTCCGCGTCTGAGTTTTAGAGCTTATAAAGAGGTGTGCTTCTTCAACTACAAGCATTGTTGGCGGTATTCTGCGCTTTTTAAGAGACCAGAGTATGTCTTCTGCTATGACTTTCAATAAATAGTCTTTCTCAGAGTCTAGTAGTGAAGAGACATCTACTACTATTATTCTACCACAATCAATAATTTCACTAACATTACGAGTATCTAAGCTCACATTATGCCACGCGAAGAAATCATCTATTTTATCTCTTACTTCAAGTGCAGGCTCTTCTGAACCTCCCTGTTTGCTTACATATTGCTTTAATAGCTCTTTGTAGGTGTCAACAGGATCTTGCACACGACCTCCTCTATAAAGCCTCCTCACAGCTTCTGAATACGGGATAACGTTTTTACTAGATTCTTCCACAATCTTCTCGTTGAGCTCTCTTAGAGCGTTTCTCAATATTCTCCTCTGCTTTGTAGCAGCTGGTTCTGGGATAATAAACTCTACTAGTACTTCTACAGGTATTTTCAAAGGGTTTATTGCTGCCTCATAGTCTACTACGTGTACACGTTGAGACTCGCTCTTTAAGCCTCTATACTCGCCGTGCACGTCAAATATAACTACAGAGCCACCCATTTGTGCAACTCTATCAGCTAATACAGCTACGAAATTACTCTTACCTGAACCAGTAGTCCCCACAACTAAGAGGTGTTTAGCTAGAGCATTCACGTCTACACTAACATCTAGTTCTTGGAATCCCAGGAGATAGCCTATTTTCACACAGTGCTCAGGTCGAGAAGCATAGATCAATTTTAAGTGCTCAGCTCTCGCAGGGTATACAGGTGTCTCTGGTGGTGGTGGATAACGTGGCGACTCAGCTCTGCCACTAGTAATATCCGCAACTATAACAGCGTTCATATAGCTCTCGCGTTTCAATTCACTAATATAACCCTCAGGCAGCTCACTCATAGTAGTTGCTATTATGGGGACATATGACTTAAAACTCACAGAGCCAATAATCCCCACAACCTCGCGGTCCATTTCTACACCGCTAATAGGATCTCTCACTCTAAACTTCAAATATATGTATGCTCCAGCTGGAACAGGGTGTGTAGCCTTAACAGTGATCTCAACAGGTGTAGAAGTCTCACCTACTACGCCAATAGGCTTCACGCTCACATAAACTCACCTAAAAGCTCCCTTCCAGTATGTAGGCGAGTTAAACCTAATTTAGCTAGTATGGCTTTAAACTCCTGTATTGTTAACTTACACATATTGTGTGCTACTCTAAGAGGATCTGGGTAGCCTGTGGTAGAGTGTGGTAGTAGTGTGCTGAGAATTTCACTGAGATCTTCGGGGCTTAGCTTACCTGGTATTGTTAACTGATAGGGTGGAGAATTATAGCTAAATACTACATAGGTAACAGTAACTGGTAGCAGTGGCTTAACGTACTCCATGTCCTCCGGATCTAGGCTCTTAAGCGGCCTAGGCAAGTCCTCACTCCTCTCAATGTAAATAGGCTCAATAAAGTGTGGACCTCTAGGCAGAGAACCTCTCTTTCTCAGTAAGTCGAGAATTACCAGATCGTTGAGAGCACTAATAACAGTATTGCTCTGCGTTGAGAGTAATTTATCAACATAGTAGTTCCTCCTAATAGTCTTAGCTATAAATAGTAGCTGGGCTCTACGCCTAGCTTCAAGTAGCCTAGACGCTACAGAGCGCCACAAATCTCTCAGAGTATGAGGTCTCTGTCTCGCAGCAAATTTAAACTCTCCTGGAATTTCCGGCAATTTACCATACCAGAGAAAAGAGAAGAGAGA
>CAZMCE010000074.1:0-5592 GCA_964564855.1 uncultured Thermosphaera sp.
TGCCTCTCGCAACTGTTTTGGTTTTCATATTGGTTTACGATTGTTTATATGAATCGTCTTATTCTTCTGTTATTTAGAATACTTATAAGTTTTGAAAGAGAGTTAGGAGTAGGCGAGGTATCACTCTCAAGATGTGGGGTCTCTGGGGTGGCCCCAAACGCCCCTAAGCCCGATGAAGCCCCGAGCGGGATGCAGGGGAATAGAGATGAGGCGATGAAATTAATCTACATAAACCCGCATAAGAGCTGAACCTCTCATCAAGAAATCTGCATATCCCCTATTTACGTAAAGGAGTTCAAGGCATAGTGTCTAGTTAGACTAAATAGTAAGTGAATGGAAAGTTCCAACCTTGTTTTCTGTACTTAATAATATAATAGTTGCTTTTGAGGCCTCGTAGATTTGCAACTCCAAGTGTAATTTAAAAATTCATGTTTATGGGGGTTGATGGGCCTTGATCTATCTAGATCACGTGAAAGGTTTCTTGGAGCATTCTCATAATTCAACTTGGACAATTAACTTGCAGTTCCGAGAGTAAATGTTTGACCTCTTTTTCAACGCCAAGGACTGTGGAGATCTCTTTTATTTCACCACATGTATTTGCAATTATATCGTCCACCTCATACCCGAGTGATTTGTATTCTGCTCCAATTATGACCGTTGCTATGTAGTTACACAACTTGGCTAATTTAGCCTCCACATCTGTTTGTAGAGAAAACCTCCTATAGAGTTCAACTATTAGTGGATTGTCAATATTCTCGCTCACTATGTCTAGAACTAATTGATCTATTAACTGGGCGTATTTCTTCATAATAGGCTTTACTAGATCGCCCGTAAAGGCTTCTCCTAAGTCATGTATCAGTGAGTATAAAATAGCTTTGCTAACGTCTACTCCTTTGATCTTACTACTAAGTTCAAGGCATACATGAGCTGTAAGAAAGCTGTGTTCGGCTACAGTCTCGGCTAGAGGTATTGGAACACCTCTCAGCAACCACCCAGTTCTAACTACATTTAGTAGTATCTTAGCTTTCAATATACTATTACACAAGTGCACTCGCCTCCTAGTTTATAACATAGTTATAGCTTATAAGTACTATAAGCATTAAGTAAAAATAATGTTGGCACGTGATAAACCATGAGTACCCTGGATTTTAGGGGTGAAGAGTGCCCGGGACCTCTTGTAAAAACTCTAAGAGCACTAGCTAAAATAGGGAAAGGAGAGAAAATAGTAGTATTAACCACCTCTCAGCAATGTGTAGAACTATTAAAGCAGGTCGAGGAATCCCTCGAGATAGCGAAAATGGAGGTGCATCGTAAAGAGAGCTTCTATGAAATTATCATAGAGAAGACGAGAGATGGTGTAGAAGAAAACAACCTCCACATAGTAGTATAGAGTCTTTACATAACCGAAACTCTTCTAACCACTCACCTAGTCTACTCCTTGATTCGAATACCATTCTATGATAAGCTTTGCCTATAACATTGTTATAGCCTTTTTAAGGGGGGAGTATGAATCATTCTCTATGTTAGAGCGCCGGCTCTGGGGCTTTAGGATGGATTTAAAGAGGGCTGAAGAGGTTTTATGCGAAGGGGAACTGGAATTAAGCGAATTTATAAGAATAGTGAGTAGTATTTTAAGAAATGGAGGTGTGAGTAGAACTATAGCTATAGACTCCAATGGAAGAGTTGTAGAGAACGCAGAACTATGCATCACATTAAAGAAAATTGGAGTTAAATATATACCAGTATCACACGAGGTACCCGAGGAAGTATTTATCCCCCTCGAATCCCTTGGCTTTTTCGAAGATATAAGCCCCAACAAGTACAGAGTCTTTAACAATACAGAAGAGCTCCTTTATAGAAACTGGCCAACCCCATTTGTTAAGCTAAGTAGGTCATCTGTAAATAGTAGAGTTGCTTGGGGGTTCAGCTCTTATGTAGATTTATATGGTTTGATGTCATCGCCTCATCTTTGTTTCCCCTCATCACTTCTTGGGTTTGCATCTGCTTGGGGGCGTTCGGGGAGACCCTGGGCTCCCCACATCTTGAGTGAAACATAAACCTCCTGTATAGGTTTACCGTCGCTGCCACATCTCTGTCTCCCATGAAGCCACACTTATTACACCTTACTATTCTATGCTCATTTTCTAGTCTACCTCCGCACCTTGGGCACTTTGATGATGTTCCTCTCGGGTCGACTCTAATTACTCTTAGTCCTCTTTCCCAGGCCTCATACTCTATGCAAAACTGTATTCTCCTATAGAATCACAGTGTTAGCTTCTTGTTGAACAATCTGCCCTTCCTAGCGTTATCCCTGAGCTTATCTAGGTTCTCCAGCACCACTACTGAGCGGTATCTAAGAGCTAGCTCAGCAATTAAATCTCCCACTTTATGCGAGTAATCCCATGAAATATTCTTTATTCTCCCGCCGTGTTTTTCTATTGCCCTCTTAACTCCCTTAATATATCTCCATGATTTTGGATACTTCCTCTGAATCCTCTCAATCCAAATCCTATGCGTGAGGATCTTTCTAAGTGGCGTTTTAAACCTCTTCAACTTAACCAGTTTACCATCAAGTGTGAAGGCAGCCGGTGTCAAGTTGTCGAAGTTCAAGTCAATAGCCATAATAGTCTTCGGCTTAACTGGCTTAACGACTCTCTTGAAGTATACTGAGACCCAGAACTCTCCATTAACGTACTTAACTACCAGCTCGTAGTTGCTCCACTCCCTGAACTTCTCAATCCTTTCTCTAGAGGTTAGTAGCTTCAGCTTGACCTTGTGTTTATTATGAAGCTTTAGTACTAGGACTTTGTTTCTCAGATCTAACGTGTAGTCGTACTCGTCTATCCTAGCCGATAGCTTCTTTAAAACTGGCTTCTTGCCGCCATTGCTTCTAGCAGACTCTACTATGCTCTGGGCGTATGTGTAGATTTGCTTAGCATGGTGTGCCCGGATGCCAAGCCTCCTTAGTCTATCATAGAATTTTTCGTGTAGCTTTCTCCTAGAGAGCCTTGTGTTTAGTCTCCACAGCTCGTTTACAACCAACTGAACCCCATCACGGTAGAGCCTCAGGAACTCGAGGAGAGAGTCACCGCTACCCTCTGGGACAGCCCACGCCCTGAGAGCCTCCACCACTACGGGCTGTTCACCCCTCACAGAGTAGCTCACCTATATATTCGTTTGCTATCAAGGCTTATAAGCATTTCTGCCAAACATATACATGGGTGATAGCGTGGCCAAGTTTATCTATGCAAAATGCTCTGTAATAAAGTATAGAGGTGGGACAGTAGTCCTATACCCACTGGCAAAGTATCAGGAAGAAGTAAAACCACTACACGGCAAGAGAGTGCACGCAGTAATTATAGCAGAAGAGTAAAAGCTTCACATAAAATCACATAAACCAATATGAAACTCAGAACAGTTGCGGGTGGGCTTTTTCCCCTAGAAGCTTGTGTTCGCCAGTCTCTTTGATTACGCCATATTTTTCTAGAGTAGTAAATATATATTTATAGATTTCTTCTACTATTTTTAAGTCTCTAGTACCTCTGATTAACATCTTCCCATTATCTAGTATTAGTATATCGAGGTCTCCTATTCTTATTTGTGCTAACTTATTATCAAATACTTTGATATTTTGAAATATGCCATCCTTTAGTAGTTCATATGCGTCAATCTTTATGGGTTTTCCGGGGATGACTTCGACTATGTTGGCTCCACAGGCAAGTCTTACCTTCTCTTTACCCTTTCTCTCGAGGAATTCGAGCTTTTTTTGAACACATGCGGGGCAGTTTTGGATTTTATTCACCTTAACCTTATTTATAGATAAATTCCGTGTATTAACAATGAAGAGTTCTTCCTCTACTGGCAAGCCAAGTAGGTATTTTAGGGCCAATGTAGCTGCAATGGATGTTGTTAGTGATACAGCAACATTTATAACGCCGAGAATTTCACACACGTTCTCTTCTCTCTGCCTGTAGCCACTAGGTATGAAACACCTTAAACAACTACCCTTCTCAGGATCAATGAACTTCACCATTCCATACCATCTTTCAATACCCTGCATTATCCAAGGCTTTTTCAAGGCTATACAAGCTTCATTTATTAATAGTCTTGTCTCAAGATTATCTGTGCCATCAATTACTAAGTCTACATCGCTAATGAGCTCCTCAATGTTATCAGGTGAAACGCTGTCAACAACGTACTCTACATTAATCAGCTCATTGATCTCTTTTAGACTTTGTTTACAAGCAACAGCTTTAGGGAGATTTTCAAGCGCGTCTGATGTCTTGAATAGGTGTGTTCTATGTAGATTGCTCAACTCAACGAAGTCTCTATCTATTATCCTTAAGAAGCCTACTCCAGCCCTGGCCAAAATTTCAATTACAGCAGAGCCGGTAGCGCCACAACCTATAATTGCAACACGCGACTTGAGCAATTTGAGTTGCCCTTTAATGCCGATTTCCTCTAGTAATACTTGCCTAGAAAACCTCTCAATAAAATCTGCTAATTCCATCTAATACACACCCAATATAACAATGTTATAATATCCTATATAAATACTTCTGCTGGCTGTACATGAAGTGTGTTCCGGCTGGTTGAAACCGGATCTTTATGAAGGCAAATAACACATATATGTTTGCCTATCAACATGCTTATAGCGGCTATGGTGTTTCTAAAGCATCGCGGGTCTTTGATATTGCAAGTATTATAAGGTTTTAAGTATTCAGAGTGAAATAGCGAAGACAGCTTAATTAAAGTTCAGAACTAAGTTATCTTCGTATTTATAACATATTTATAACAGATTGGTTATCATGTACTTATAGCAGAGTAGATGTAACCCTCATGGGGGTATAGTTGGAGTGGTTGAAAAGGGTCTTTGAGAAGGTGAGGGAGAAAAGACCTTTAGTGCACAACATAACGAACTTTGTAGTTATGAACACTACAGCTAACGCTCTTCTAGCTTTAGGAGCCTCGCCAATAATGGCCCATTCACCTGAGGAGATTGAGGAGCTCGTTGCAAGTGCAGATGCCGTAGTCGTAAATATTGGCACCTTAGACTCTAACTCTACATACTCCATGGTTAAGGCTGTAACCATTGCTCGGGAGCTTGGTAAGCCTGTTGTTCTAGATCCTGTAGGTGCTGGTGCTACTAAGCTTAGAACTAGAGCAGCTCTACTTCTCCTAAGCTTAGGAGGTATAAGCGTTGTTAAGGGTAACTTCGGCGAGATATCAGCACTAGCTGGAGAGCTCGGTAAGACCAAGGGAGTTGAGGCAATAGCCTACGATAAGGGAAGAGCTAGGGAGGTTGCCGTGGAAGTAGCTAGGAGGTTTGGAATTGTAGTAGCCGTTACTGGTAAAGTAGACTACGTTAGCAATGGTAGAGAGGTTTACATAGTAGAGCCTAAATCCTCCATTGCTGATGAAGTTATACACAGAGTAACAGGTCTAGGTTGTATAGTATCAGCTCTCATAGGGGCTTACCTAGCCGTTGAGGAGCCTTTGAAAGCCGCCGTAGCCGGTATAGCCACATTTAAGGCTGTTGCTGAGAAAGCCGCCGAGGAGTCTACTTACCCTGGTAGCTTCAACGTAAAGCTA
>CAZMCE010000075.1:0-5508 GCA_964564855.1 uncultured Thermosphaera sp.
TGATATACAGCTTGTGGAGATATATTGAGTCCTAGTGAGCGCCACACTTCGTAACCAGTGAGACCAGGTCTTGATTTTAAAACTTCGAGTATTAGTCTCTTTGTGACACCTACAAAAGGCTCAGTAAACCTTTTGCGCAAAGGCCTTGTGTAGCTTGAAGCTGATTTTAATCCATGGCCAAAAAGCACTATAATGGATTCATCTAGAGGGTTTCGTAGAAAACCTGCTAGTGACACGGCTGAAGAGATCTCTGTGAAGAGCCCCTCAAGAGACGCCAATATCCTAGCTGCTTTAATAGTCTCCTTCGATGTAACAACAACTACAAAGCCACACTTACTAATAGCATCCACTACAAAGTTGTAAATAAGTGGTGAAGAATACCTTAAGCCGGGATATACTTCTTCTCTACACTTATTACTAAGTCCAAAATACTCAGCGTACTTGGGGTTACCACAGTGTTCTACACCAATTATCGTTGGCATCCAGGAGATCAACCCGCGCTCAGAGAGCTCTTTAAAACCTATATAGAGAGCCAGGTATGTTAATCCACTCCCCAGTGGTACATAAATAGCTCTTGGAGTTCTATTAAGCTGCTCTACTATCTCGTAAGCTATAGTCTTTAACCCCTCGATACTCAGAGTATTCCACGTACTAGTAGCATTATACATACCACTCTCTCTAGACTTCTTCTCGACTTCTCTCACAAGAACATCAATACTCTTATCTTCAACTACAAGTCTCCCCCCATATGCCTTCACTAGTAAAGCTTTCTCCCAGTCAATCCAAGATGGAGCATATACTAGGGTCTTTAAACCAGCTCTCGCCGCGTATGCTGAGACACTAATACCCATATTACCATCACTCACAACTACAACTCTCCTCGCTCCCGAGGATACAGCATGACTAATAATAACACTAGCAGCACGATCTCTTACACTACCAGTCGGATTTCTACCCTCATCTTTAAAGTAAACACTGAGTTCACGTGAAATCCTAGTAGACTTTACGAGTGGAGTACTACCCTCACCTAGCGTGATGATATTAGTTAGTGGTGGGAGGCTTTTATAATACCTCCAAATACCAGTTTCACAATACCTCTTCTCAGACACTTTAAATTCAGCTCTCACAAGTCCCTTACAAATAGGGCAGAGAATTCTCGGCTCACTATAAACTTCTCCACACTGAGTACACGTAAATACTAGTGTAGAGTTTTCCAGCAAGGAGAAACACACTCTAACTTAGTGTAGAGAGGAAATAATAAATATCACTTTTTAACGTAAAGCCAACAGTACACGTAGCGATCTTTCTCGACTTCTATAAAAGGCGGTTCTTGCCTCTTACACTCTTCACTTGCAAAGGGGCATCTTGGGTGAAATCTACAACCTGGCGGTGGGTTTATTGGTGAAGGTGGTTCTCCCTTAATTATTAGTTTTTGACGCGTCCTCGCGATCTTGGGGTCTGGTATTGGAACTGCTGCTAGGAGGAATCTCGTGTATGGGTGTTGTGGGTTCTCAAACACAGAGTCTGAGGGGCCTACTTCAACAATCTTACCTAAATACATAACAGCCATTCTATTGCTCATATACTTTACTACGCTTATATCGTGTGATATAAACATGTATGTTAAATTGAATTTTCTCTGTAGGTCTTTTAATAGCTCTAGTATTTGTGCCTGGACTGATACATCTAGTGAGGACGTGGGCTCGTCGAGTACAATGAACTTTGGCCTAGTTATAATAGCTCTTAAAATAGCTACTCTCTGTTTTTGACCTCCTGAGAGCTCATGTGGATACCTGTAGAGGTGTTCTTTACCTAACCCTACAAGCTCCATTTGCCTAGTTAGAAACTCCTCTTCATCTCCCACATTTATCTTGTAAAATCTAATAGGCTCTAACAGTATGCTAGCAATTGTCATTTTAGGATCTAGACTAGTATGAGGGTCTTGAAATATCATTTGAGCGTTCTTCCAGTATTCTTTTAGCAAATTACCCCGTGCCCTAGTAATATCCTTACCTTCAAATACTATTTTACCGGCTGTTGGGTCTAGGAGTCTCAGTATTACCCTACCAAGAGTGGTTTTACCACAGCCACTCTCTCCAACAACACCAAGAGTCTCTCCTCTCCTTATTGAGAGGTCTACTCCATCAACAGCTCTGATCTTCTTTGTTAAAGAGCCTCTTACTCTAAAATACTTCTTAACTCCTTGGGCTTTAACTAGAAGCTCTTGGCTCATACTAACACACCAATCAGGATTTCTCAAATAGCCAGCATGAAACTCTATGCTCGTCTTCAACCCGGATCATTGGTGGCTCTTCACTCGCACACTTTATAATTGCAAATGGACACCTAGGCTGAAACCTACACCCTGGTGGTGGATTAATGAGTGATGGTACTACTCCCGGAATAGACTCTAATTTCTCAACTCTCTTTGTGGGGTCTGGAACAGCTCGGAGGAGGAGTTTTGTATATGGGTGTTGTGGATTATAGAATATTTGCTCAGTCGTCCCCTCTTCAACTATTTTACCTGCATACATCACGTATACTCTATTAGCTACTTCTGCTACTATACCGAGATTATGTGTTATTAGTATCACGCCCATTTTGTACTGTTCTTGAAGACTCCTCAATAGGTCAAGTATTTGTGCTTGTATTGTAACATCTAGATTTGTAGTTGGCTCATCTGCTATTAGAAGTCTCGGCGAGTTCGACAAGCTAATAGCTATCACACTTCTTTGCCTCATACCACCAGACATCTCGTGTGGATAATTCTTAACTCTTACCTCTGGATTTGGTATTAGAGCTTGTCTTAGTAATTCAACCGCTTTTTTGAAAGTATACTTCTTTTTAGCGTTTTTCGAGTGTTCAGCTATTGTTTCATGTATGTGAAAGCCAATAGTATAGAGTGGGTCTAGAGCAGATGTCGGGTCTTGGAAAATATATGCTATCTCCTTCCCCCTTATCTCGCGTAGGATTTCAGTATCTATTCTGAGCAAGTCAACTAGTTCACCACTAGGTCTTCTAAACAGAGCCCTCCCACTTTCAACTCTCCCAGGCGACTCAATCAGCCTAGTTATAGCCCTAGTAGTTACTGTCTTCCCACAGCCAGTTTCTCCGACAAGTGCTATTGTCTCCCCATTCTTCACGTAGAATGAGACACCTGATACTGCGTGAACTACACCAGCATAAGTGTAGAATTTAACTACAAGGTCTTCTACTCTCAGAATTTCACCTTCTGGGAGGTATAATCTACTCTCCAAGTACAATCCTCACCCACGTTTCTTCTCTTCTTTTTCAAACCTATACTCAATAGCCCTCCTTGTCCTCGGATCTAGTATATCTCGCAACGCATCACCCAGTAAGTTCCACCCTATAGCTATAAACAGTAGCAATGAACCTAGATATACCACTACGTGACTACTCCTCTCAGGGAAGAATTGACCAGCCTTTGATATCATAAAGCCCAGCTCTGGGACTGGCTCCTGTGGCCCGAGACCTAGAAATGAGAGAGCTGCTGCAAATAATGTAGCTGTAGCTATATCAAAAGTCATCATTACTAGAATAGGAGATATCACATTGGGTAATAAGTGTCTAAACAGTATACTCCACGTTGAGAGCCCCGAGAGCTTTGCAGCCTCAATAAACGGCATTTCTTTAACAGACAGCGCACTCCCCCTCACAATTCTAGCATAACTAGGCCACCAGACAATCACCATTGCAAACCATATTGAGAGAAGTGCGGCTATCTGACCATACTCAGCCTCTCTCAGCCCGAAGAGCGATGCGAAAAAAGACCTGAGCACACTATTAGCTTCAAGTACACCACGTAGTCTCTGTGGTAATACTGAAGCAAATGCTATTGCCAATACTAAGCCGGGGAATGCTAGAAAAATATCTGTTACTCTCATTAATATTTCATCAACTATACCACCCTTAAAGCCAGCTAGTAATCCAAGTACTATTCCAAGAGGAGCGCCTAGCAATACCACTACAATAGATATTACAAATGATATTCTCATTCCATAAAGAGACATTGCCAATACATCTCTACCCCACTCATCAGTACCAAGAAGCGGGTTGCCAGAGCATGATGGTGTTAGACATGGAGGCATATACCTGTAGCTCTCATTTATAACTATTTTATACTCCCAGTAAGGCTCCCAGCTAATTATGGGGCCTATTACAGCTAGGATAAAGACTATAAATACTATTATGCCTCCAATAACACCTATCGGTGATTTACTATAAGCATACGCCATTAACTCCCATTCTCTTATTCTCGAAGAGTTCTTAGTAATCCAGCCCCGAGAGAGCTTCTCTCTAATACCAGCATAAAACCATATTACTTTCTTTAACGCTTTATACACAAACTCCACGCACACAACCCCTCTAGTACCTTATTCTCGGATCTATTACAGCGTAGAGTATGTCTACAACTAAGTTGACTGTAATGTAGATTACGGCGACTAGAAAAGTACAGGCTATTATAACTGGGAAATTTAATCTCATAATCGCCTCATACATATACCTACCTATACCGGGAATATTGAATACCGTCTCTGCAATAATAGCACCTGAGAGTAATCCACCGAAGTTTAAGCCTAGAACTGTGACAACTGGAACCATTGCGTTTTTAAGCGCGTGTTTCCAAACTGATAATCTGCGTAGTCCTCTAGCTTTCCCGTAGAGTATGAACTCCGCGCTTAGTGCGTCTAGAAGACTATTTCTCACAATTCTAGCTATAAACCCACCGTTGAGTAGTCCTAGTGCAAGACCGGGTAAGTATAGCCTCTTAAAAGTATCTGCTACAACACTAAACTCACCACACATCATTGCAGCAAACATTGGAACATTGCCGAGAGCTGATGCTAAATGTCCAAGAACAGGCACTCTCTGCGGTAGTATGGAAACAGTTGTTCTACACGCTATTGTTGGCTCAGGTATTCCAGCTAAATACGTCGTCTTAGTGTATACGAAGAGTAAGAGTATGAGGAAGTAGTAGAGTACAAATGCTGGAAGAGAACTCCCCACGAGAGCCATAATTCTCACTGCGAAGTCTACATGTGTGTCCTTAAAGACTGCTGCAAGTAGTCCTAGAGGTATTCCTATAGCAATTAAAAACAAGAAACCTACTATTGCAACTTCTACTGTAACACCAAATCTACTAGTTATCTCAGTAAAGACGTTTCTATGTCTAACAGGGTCTTCTAGTTGACCTGTAAGTAATTGTTGAACTAGAAACACAAACTGCTCATACCATGGTGCATTAAACTTATACTTAATTCTTATCTGCTCAAGTGTTTGAGGATTCATTAATTTCTCTCCAACCCAAGCCCTAACAGGGTCTGCTGGAATAGCGTATGCTATTAAATAAGTAATGAGCAATACACCTATTAGCGTGGGTATAAATGTTATTAGCCTCCTCGCTAGAAACGAGACCATTCCCACCTCTTGACACCGCTGTGAAGTAAAATATGGGGAGGTTAATAAAAATAGAGAATAGAAGGTTAT
>CAZMCE010000076.1:0-5473 GCA_964564855.1 uncultured Thermosphaera sp.
ACAATAGCCTCACTACTAGGTATTAGTCCGCCAAGAGACTCTAAACTAGCACCTATATTTATAAGTAGAGAAGCGCTACCAATAGTTTTTACATATACATCAACTATTACGACAACTATCACTAGCACTACTACAACAACGCTACGTGAAATAGTAACAACAACCGCTACGACCACGTTAATTAGCCCGGTATCAACTACGGTGACCGAGACTATAGTAGACTATACATTAGTGCGCATAGTGGGGCTTATAGCACTAATAGTAGGTATTGTAGTGGGCTATGTGCTTAGAAGGAAGTAGTTTTTATCTTTACAATTTTTATCTTTAAACTTCTTTGTTCAAGGGTTTTCTCTCACGTTTGAGCCCTATTATACTATTGCCTCATTTATTGTAGTACACAGTGTTTTTAACTAAATTTCTCTTATACTACTATTGGCAATAGTGGTGGAGTTTACATTGCCTAGTAAGAGGCTTGTAGAAATTGCCCAGATTATTGAGAGTGTAACTAGTACTCCGAGCTATGTGATTTATGGTGTTACTTCGGGAGGACTGGTTCTCTATGGTTCTACGGAGAGTGGTGTACTCGATCTTTACGTTGTAAACCCTTCAAGCGGGCTTAAAGCTAAAGTAGCTAAGAGTATACATTTATATGCAAAATCACACCCGGCTTCTGACTACGTGGTTTTTACTAGAGATGTGAGTAGGGGTTTTGAGCTCTGCAGGATCTACGCTGTGAATATTAGAAGTGGAGAGTTAATTGACGTGTCTAGTTCACTACCACCTCAGAGAGTAACTGGACTAGCTTTTAGTGGAGAGTATATTGCGTGGTCTGGTGCTAGTGGCGAGGATGCAGGTGTATACTTAGCTAGGGTTAAAGGAGAACCTGAATTACTTGTTAAGACTAAGGGACGTGAGTTTGTATCAGATACTAATGGTAAACTCGTAGTTGGCTATGGTTTTCTCAGAGGAGATCCATTCTCTACAGAACTCTTTATCCTAGACACTACTACGGGGGAGTTTAAAGTCTATACTCCAAGAGAGGGGAGCGTCTCAATAACACCTAGAATTAGAGAAAACACTATTCTCTTCGCCAGCGACTACGAGGATCTAAACAAGCAGAGACTATATTTACTAAACTTAGAGACCGGTGAGATTAGATCAGCTGTGCCTGAGGGAAGCGATCTCTACGAGTTTGAACCTGTAGAATACGTTGATTATGGATGGAGTATTAATGGAGTATTCTGGGCTATAGCCAAGAAACAGGGTAGATCACACGTTTTTGTCGAAAACAAGTTTGTGGGGTTAGAATTTGGTTTTATATCCTCAGCTACTCTTCACGGTGAATACGTATATGTGGTTCACTCCTCTCTTAAAACACCACCACGAGTAATAGCTATTAACTCAAAGAGTAGAGATGTTAGAGTTATTATTAGTGAGCGCTTATCAGAAGATATTATTCAGAGATTTGGAAATGTGAAGTTTACTGAGACAACATCTCCTGATGGGGTTACTGTACCAATATTTATACTAGAATCAAAACTAGCTGGTAAACCTGGACCAGTAGTAGTATATCCTCATGGAGGACCATGGTCTGAGGTTGCTGACTCGTGGTCTCCAATAATAGCTACGCTCGTAGCATTAGGCTATCATGTAGTAGCACCTAATTTCAGGGGCTCTACTGGCTATGGTGAGAAATATAGGAGAATGAGTATTGGCGATCCAGGTGGAAGAGACATGGAAGATGTAGTTGCAGCTGCTAAGTGGGCTATTGAGTCTGGTCTCGCTGAAAGTGGAAGAGTAGCTATTGTAGGGTATAGTTACGGAGGCTACACAGTACTTATGCAACTCACTAAGAACCCAGATTTATGGAGGTGTGGTGTTGCAGGTGCACCTGTAGCTGACTGGGAGGAAATGTACGAGCTAGCAGATGCTTATTTCAAGAGGTTTGAAGAAGTTCTCTTCGCAGGTAGGAGAGAATTATTTAAAGAGAGATCTCCAATAAACTACGTTGAGAACATTAAAACACCACTCTGTATTATACAGCCTCAAAATGACTCAAGAACACCATTAAAACCAGTATTGAGATTTGTACAGAAACTTGTAGAGTATAATAAGATATTTGAACTCCATGTAGTCCCAGATATAGGGCATACTATAAGTCTAGATAGAAGAGCATTAGCAAAATTCCTCTTTTACACAGCACTATTCTTAGAAAAATATATAGGATTAGAGTAATTGAGCATAATGACATATAGATATATCTCTGTATTATAAAACTAATGTAAGCTAATGTAAGCAGCTTCTACATGTGGTGTCTCCTTAACTACTCTCAATATAATGCTTGTAACAGATCTCTTAATGTAAGGGTTTTTGAGTAATCTCTTAATGAAATTATCAAGTTCACTAACTGATTTAAATGCACTAATAAATGCTACATCGTATTCTCCTGTTATATCATAAACTGCTTTAATACTAGGTTCTCTACTCAAGGCCTCCTCGACCTCAACTATGTGTGCGCCATCAACTTGTAATAGTGTGAGTGCGTAGACGTCATATCCTAGTCTCTGGTAGTCTACTAGTATAGTGTAGCCTTTAATAAACCCATTCTTTTCAAGTCGTCTAATTCTACTATGTATTAGTGAAGGCGATTTCTTCACTATTTTTGAGAGTTCACGTATACTTAACTTCGAATTCTTACTTAAAGCTTTGAGAATCTCGAGATCTAGGTTGTCTAATCTCAAAGAGTAGAGCTCTGAACACATAAAGTAACACCTAACAACTAGTTCTTATAAATACCTGGACATCTGTTCATAGTAATATTGTCTTATCACTTAAAAACTATACATAATACTCAAATTATTAAGTGTATAGTTTACTTAGTGGGAAGGTGAATTCTAAGTGACTACTAGTATTAGTGGTGTTAAGTGGGTTGAAGTGCACTATACAGATCTAGTCGGTAAGCTTAGAACAATCTCTACTAGTTTTAGTAATGAAATTATTGTAAGTGTTGATGGTAGTAGTATTGGCGTGGAGCGAGTAGAAAGTAGTGATGTACTTGTAATTGGAGACCATGAGACACTAGTAAAACTACCGTGGAGTAGTGAATGGGGTAGGGTTATTGGTAATATTTACAAAGATAGAGAGAATATACACTTACTTGACTCGAGAAGTATTACTCAGCGTGTTGAGAAATACTCATTAGAGGAGTTTAATTTAAGACCTATTATAGGTGTTGAATTAGAATTCTTCTTGTTTAGAGATATTAATGTAGAGTATATTTCACCACTATCATTTAGTTGTGTAATTAAACCTATAGACAGGTCTATTAAGGGTGTTTTCACAGGGTATCATGCAGTTAACAGTGATCTAGACACTTATAGATATGAGCTTGCTGAGACATTGTCAAGATACTTCAATATTAGTGTTAAGTGTCATCATCACGAAGTAGCATCTAGCCAACTAGAACTTGTAATAGATTATAATAGCCCACTTAAGGTAGCTGATAATGTACAAACAGCTAAATATGTGGCTAAGAAAGTAGCTGGGTTTAAGGGGGTTAAAGCATGTTTTACACCAAAACCACTACTAGGTGAAAATGGGTCTGGATTACACGTACATATTAGTTTGTGGAGGGGTTCTGAGAATGTGTTTTATGATCCTAGTGAGGTGCGTGGTCTTAGTCAAATAGCACGTTATTTTATAGGGGGATTACTATATCATGTTAGAGCACTCTCAGCTCTAGTTGCACCTTCTGTTAATAGCTATAGGAGGCTTATACCAGGCTATGAGGCCCCTGTATATGCGTTTTGGGGTTTTAGGAATAGGAGTACCTGTGTAAGAGTGCCTTTTTCAACTACACCTAACTCTACTAGAATAGAGTTTAGACCACCAGACCCGATGGCAAATCCCTACTTAGCTCTCTCAGCAGTAATCATGGCTGGTCTAGATGGTATTAAGAAATCTATTGATCCTGGGGATCCTCTAGATATGTGTGCTTATAATGTTGTAAAAGTACCCAGAGAGAAAAGATTACCTTCCTCACTACTAGAGGCCTTAGAAGAGCTTGAAGTAGATAATGAATTTCTAAAACCAGTCTTTCCACGGGAACTAGTAGAGAGGTATATTGAGATTAAGAGAGCTGAGTATATTGAGGTATCACAACACCCATCTATAATCGAATTACTAGTTTATGATTAGTTTAATTCTATATGTGAGACTCAGAGATCTAACTTTTCACACAATTCACTTGTTTAGTAAAAAGCTGAGAAATAGTTATTAAGTTCACTACACTTACCTTCTACTTAGTGATGAACCCGGGCAGTTTTGATTTGTGATGAAATCAGCCTTGACTGACCTTGTATACACTATCAGCGTGTCATGTGAGTATGTAGATTTATCTAGTAGAGACATGTTGATAGTGAATTGAGAAAAACGTATATAGACTATATTATTGTATTAAAGGGTATTATGGTGTGTTTTATTTATAGTGCTAAGTGGAAACCTAGAAGTCTACCTATAATGTATAGTAGTGCTGAGACACCTAGGAGTAGTCCAGTAGTTTCAATAATTTCTCTCTTAAAGCTCTTCTCGCCGAGAACAGCTGTGTAGATCGCCATGTAAATAGATATGGCCACGGCTATCAGGATCATTGAAGTAAAAGCGCCAAGTAGAGAGGTTAAGAGGAAGTATGGTAATGAGAGTAGTAGTGTAACTGTTACATAGGCTAAACCTGTAAATAATGCTGCAATTTGTGGTTTTTCTAGATGGCTACTCTTAGCCTGCATGTAGGACGCTATAGTCATTGATATTGAGGCAGATAACCCTGCTAGTAACCCAGTTAAACCAGATACAAGTGGGTTTGCAAATGCTCCGAGAGATCCCGCGTATATTCCTGTTAACTCTACTAGAGCGTCTGATATACCTAGAGCTATTGATCCAAGATATTTGACTCTACTCTCACTTATACTACTCATGAATGTATTTTCATGTATAAGTTCCTCTTCAATAATAGTTTTTAAATCGCTTAGAGGTATTCTAGCAGACTCACCTATATTCGAGTATTCTGAGATGGCTTTACTCTCACTTCTCTCGAGAAGTTTTAGTACAAATGTCACACCAAATAGTAATGCGAGGACATTGTAGAGTAGGGTTTTTATCCACAAATTCTTAACAACACAGTTCTTTGAGTGTTGTTTCCAGAATAAGTAGTGCTCATACTCTTCTCTAGAAGTCTTTTTGAAAATATCTCTATAACTTCTGGGTAATAGTGGGTTTCTGGCTAGTGTACTGTAGATTTTATGTGCAATGTATTCTTCACTGCAAAAATGTTCCTGAGTATTCTCCAATACTAAGTCACCTCTACTAGTTTTTCTAGTATAGTTTTTAACTCTAAGTCTACGTAGTTTACTCGACTAACTGTATTATCTTCTGAGCCACGTGTACTAGTTTCATGGCAATAACTCTCACACCAGTT
>CAZMCE010000077.1:0-5458 GCA_964564855.1 uncultured Thermosphaera sp.
CTACTATTAGTATCGTGAAGAAGAGAATTGAAGAGAAGTTAAATATGGCTGTGGAAACTGTGAAGTTAGCTATTAGCTTAGGACTTATTAGTAGAAGTGATCTATTAGATGTAATTAGCAATATAGAGACTCAAAGTGAATTTAGAGATTTAAGAAGTGAGTTGTTACTAGAGAGGTATTTTAGTGTTCTAAATGAGATTATTGAATCTACTATTAAGAGAACCGCGCCAGGACTACTAGAATTACTAAACATATATATATTATACTCACAGAGAGAAAAAATATCGGTAGCTAGAATTCTACCATATAACATTCTAAACACTGGAATACATAGTCACGTAGAAGAAGCACTAATAGAATAACACCATGTAGAAAGATTCTACTCAACTCTAACCGTTTCCTATAAAGTCTCTAAACAATTACTTTAATTTTAAAATATCTTTTAACAATAAACTCATGGTGAACAGGTAATACCATTGTAATACTGGTAATATCATGATATTACTGGTTAAGATATTAGCTAATTAGCTAGATATGTATCAAAATATTTTAAGAAGAATAGAATAAAGTATATAACCTTCAGTCTACAGTTATATATCATGTTGGTGTATTTGAAGTGTCTGAGTTAAACGCCTTGAAGAGGCGTCTTATAGAGTACTTAACTCGTAGAGCTCCAGGTGTACTAGACCTTTTTAACATTTACTGTATGTTAATGTATAGAGTTGATTGTGTAACATTACTCTTTACATCACCTAGTAAGCTCTACTATATAGTACTCACACATTATAAAAGTGATATTGTATCAGCTGATTATGCTTTTACAATAGCTTTTTTAGGTCCATTGGCATTACTCTTAAATAGACTAGATATTATACGAGAATTATTAGAATTAGCGAAAACAGGTAAAGATAAGGAGTTCTTAGAAGTCTTAACTAAGTGTTTGAGGGGTTGTGGCTCGTGAAGAACTCTAAGAGTATTAGAGGTCATACTAGATGTTAATAATTACTTCTTTAAAACCTAACATTATTAGTGTGTTTTTAAAAATTTAAAATATACTTGTAAATTTGAGGTTTGTGGTCTATGAGTGGGGTGAAGAAATACACCACTGGTATTCCAGGTCTTGATAGACTTATAGGTGAAATTACAGCACCATACACTATCCTTATAGCCGGGCATCCAGGTGCTGGTAAGACAACACTAGCTACAACAATATGTTATACTAATGCGCTTCAAGGGAAGAAATGTCTCTATTTAACATTCTATGAAGATAAAGAAAAATACTATAGGTTTATGAAGCGTTTAGGCTTAGATCTAGAATCTGTGGAGGCTAAAGGTCTCTATAAGTTTATTAAATTACCATTAACATTAGACATAGAGCTTATTATAAGCGAGATTAGTAAGAGTATTAGTGAGGGTTATGACGTCATAGTGTTAGACTCTATCTCAGTACTCTTAGAGCCTGTTATGGGGATTGCCGAGAAGAGATCTTGGCTATTAAACTACTTCTACCAGTTACCAGTATTACTAAATGGACTATTAGTACTAGTAGCTGAATTACCATTTGGTGAAGAGAAGCTAGGATTAGGCTCAATAGAGTTTGTTGTAGACTCCATGATAATACTAAAACATAGAATTGAAGACGGCTATTTAACGAGAATTATAGAGGTAAGAAAAGCCCGCGGTGCACCAATACACGTTGCTGAAACATTTTTCAGCATAAGCGAGAATTTAGGCATCACAGTATTTTCACCACCAGTACTAGCAGAGTTGCCAATTGATGGGAGAAAAGTAGAAATTGTATGTAAACACCTCAAGGAGATTGTAGGACATTATCACAGGGGCTTTATAATAAACATTTTCTACCCGCCAGAACCAGGAGCGGGATTAGAAACTCTACTCGGCGTACTAGCATTAACTATAGTAAATAATATGAAAGCCCTTGTAGTCAGCTACACTCACCCATCAATAATTATACGTGAAAATATTAAGAATAGACTTGTAATGAGTGGTTTGAATAGTGAGAAGGCTGAGAAGGTTTTAGAGAAACACATGGTTATTACAGCACTAAATCCCTTTGCTCATAGTCTTACACAACTAGCTGCACGTGAATTAGCAATTATAGAACAAGTTAAACCTGACATTGTAGTCTTCTATGGGGTTCACCTAGCTAGAAATCACAGTGGTAATTTAACAGTATTTTTAAAAGAACTATTTAATGAAGTAATGTACTTAAAGTCTAAGGGTATAATGGTTATTAGAATAGGTAGCTGTCTAATTGAATATCCCTGTAATGCTGAAACTTTATTAGCCGATGTAACATATAAGTTTGAAAAAGTATTTAGAGAAGATGGTAGTATAGACACTAAAGTCTATGTTTATAGGAGATTCAGAGAGCCAAGAGTAGTTGTGAGTAACATGGTTAATGAGTGTGTAAAAGAGTGGATTGAAGTAATAAGAGAATATGCTGAAAAACTTTAGAGTTCTAAAATACTAATGATAGTCTTAAAAACAATATAGATTACTAGCATAATTAAAAATGTTCTAGAATAATATGCATAAGAGCCTCCACGAACCAAGCTAATAAATATAGACACAAAGAGGAGTGATAATAGAGAGAGATTATCTAGTAGACTGTATATCTTGGGGTCATAGGTAAACGGTATTATTAAGGGTATAGAGACACCAGTTTTACTCATAGCACCTTGTATAAGACTTGCTATTGTACTAAAGACTTTGTCTATATAAGCTAAAAAGCCACCTATAACTGCTACTAGACTAGCCATTATAGCTTCAAGTGTCTTAGTAAAACTTCTAACTCTCAAAATCTGCGTGTTTAATCTCTCATAGCTAGATGTAAATAGCTTAAGCATTTCATGAGTAGCTCCAAGTCTAAAAATAGCTATTAATGTCTCGAGAAATGATGCGTGAAAAATACTTGGAGCTCTAGCTATAATACCCTTCTTTAACTTCTCGGATATATATCCAGTAGTAATAGTTTTTGTAAATCTCACAGCTCTCTTACCAAATCTCATAGCACTTCTTTCAAGAACTGTAATAGGGTTTTCGCCTGTAGCAGCTGCTATCGAAAGAGCTTCAGAAGATATTCTTATAAAAGTATCGTAGAAAAGTGCGTGTTTAAATTCTATTTCAGAAAATATGAGTGTTGGAGTAGAAATTGTTATAATTAAACCTAGAGTTATATATTCTCTTAATGGCTCTCTCCCAGCTACTAGTGAAAATACATTATAGAGTATTATACTAATTAATACTAGTAGAGTTATTAGAGATACTAGTTTTAACTTCTTAGAAGGCTTTATAATTAGACTTGAAGGATAGAGGCTAAGTATTAAACCATATAGTGTAAAGAATATAAAGACTTGTATTGCAAGTGATACTCCAAGTATTACTAGTAAACTACCACCCATAACCGGAGCTATAGTTGCAACTATTACTGGGACAAAGAGATATGCAAAGAGAGATGTGCCAACTATAATTGTGAAATTACTTATAAGTCCTAAAACCTTAGATTCAAACCACCCATAAAGACTATCAAAAACTTTCTCAGCAGTACTACTAAAATCACCATGAGTAATTGCTGCTATAATAATTCTTCTTAAGAAATTTACAACTTTCTCAGAAGGGTGGTGTGCATAAATCTTATCTAATGCTCCAAGTAGAGAAATACCAGTCATAGTAGCTATTTTCCTAGCAAATTTTATTTCTCTAGCTGAAGCCGGTAATGCAGTACTATTTTCAATTAGATAGAGAATATCATAAATCGGCATTTTAAGTGTTGAAAGAACTCGTAGTAGTATTACAAGATATGGTAATTCAACTTCGATATTAGTTTTTCTCTGAGAAGCCCAGGAGTATACTAGTAGTTTTGGTAATATTAAGAGTAATAGTAGAGAACAAAAAACCGTGATTGTAAAAACTACTAATAACATATTAAAACCAATTAGTAGTGTATATGTTATTGTAAAAATAGCTGAGATAATTATTGTGATTTGAATATATTTTAATAAAGAGCTAAGAAGTGCTATTTCTCTACTCTTTAAGCCTTTACTAGTCAATAACAATGATGTTATCATTAACTTACGTGTAGACTCCTCGTATTTGCGAGGCAATGTTCTCAAGTTTAATATTAATGTAGTTGCTATTATTGATAATAATACTAGGTAATATGTTAATTTAAAATATACTCCAAGTAATAGTATTAAAAATACTACTCCAGAATTTAATAATAGAACACTATTATTACGCAAATATCTCGTAAAGATCTCTAAGTACTTCTTTAACTTACTAAAAGCCACAAAGATCACTTCAACTATAATAAGCTACCTTAATGATAAATTACTATTAAAAGGGCTAAAAACCGTATTTTTGAATTTTCTCATAGAGTTTCTTATATAGTATTTCTGTTAATTCTTTATATGTTGGAGTTTCAAGTGTAGGATCTTTGGCGAGGGCTTCTTTATAAGTCTCTTTGAGTACACTAATCATAATCTTATACTCCTTCTCTAGAATTTCTCTTGAAACTCTATGTGTAAGTATTATTCTGTCTATAAATTTAAAGCTCTGTATCGGGTTTTCTGTATTAGATTCAATAGTATCTGTGGTAAAGTTATATGTAAATACTGGTTTTATTATGTTTTCATCATATACATATACTTCATGTCTAAAAACCCTCTTACCAGGTTCTTTTTCAATTACATTTGTTTTTACAAATACATTAAGCATTTTAATTACTTGTGGATCTATTGATATCGGTGGTGAGAGTAATCTTAGTATTGCTGCTTCAGGGCTTTCTGCGTGAAATGTTGTTATTGCACAATGTCCTAGTAGTATTGAGTGAGCCCATTCACGGGCTTCTTCACCCCTGATCTCGCCAACAATAATGTAGTCTTGTGAAAGTCTAACACTAGTTTTAAGTAAGTCAAATACTGAGATAGAGTACTCTCCATATTCTCTTGTAGTTGTCCTAGTCCAATATGTTACTGGTATTCTAATTTCAGGAGTATCTTCAACTGTAAATACTCTACTGCCTGGTGGTATTAGTGCTAATAGTGATGTTGCAAGTGTAGTTTTACCAGTCATTAATCCACCTACAATTAGAATTGGAACTTTATATTTCACCATAAGCCAGAGAAACGCTGTTTCCTCTATACTCAAAGATCCTAGGTGTATTAATTTTAATATAGTCCATGGTGTCTCAACTAGTTTTCTAATATCAATAGTAATATTTCTCCTCATAGTAATATCAGATAAAAATACAATTGAAACTCTAGATTCATATCGTGGTTCAATAAAACTCGCTAATGGTGTTGCTTCTGAGAGTGGTTTACCAGCCGCAGATGCAAATCTAAGAGCTAATTCTACAGCTTCATCTAAGCTTAATATAATATTAGTACTTAGTCTTCCATAAACTCTATGATGTACTTGAACAGGCCTATTAATC
>CAZMCE010000078.1:0-5307 GCA_964564855.1 uncultured Thermosphaera sp.
TAAAATAAGACCTATACTCCTATTACTCAGAGATATATATTTACTCATAATTACACCTCGCATTCCAATAGGATACTACTCGTTAATAAGTTTAGTGTTCACGTAGTGATATCAAGAAGTTTGTTAACTACTTCAATAGCGCTTCTCCCCAAAATCCTGATCATAGGTTCTTTACCCACATCTCCAATATCATATATAACATCTGGCACTTTACCAGCTTGTTTTACAGCTTCTCTAAGTATCCAAGGTATACTTGCTCCCTCAACATTCCTGATCTCTGCTGGCTCGTTCCTCCTATCAACAAATACTACTAAGTAACCCTTGTTCTTAGCTCTCACAGCTATGTCCTCAGAGTACTTCACGTTTACAGCTGCTCTAATAGAGGGATCTACTTTCATAGCCTCTAATACTAGTCTCGCGAGGTGACTTGAAGCACCAAATTCTACAGGGCCTACAGCTACTAGTTTATCACCAGCTCTCACTATGCGGCCTCTAACACCGGCAACATCACTCACACTTGCCGCGTACTTAGAGTCTATAGCCTCAACTACGTTAATGCCGACTTCAGGAGTGTACTTTAAAACTTTACTAGAATTCTCGAGAAGTACTCTAACAGCTCTCTCCACGCTACTGAGAACTCTAAATTTCTCAGCAGGTATTTCAAGCCATGCTATGGGGTTTACTGGGCAATGACCCCTACCTACCCTCAGCCCATATTTAATAGCCCACACTATGAATTCTTTAGCTCTACCCACAGCCTCTACTATGTCTAATCCTCTAGCTAAGTGTGCAGCTATAGCAGCCGAGTAGGAACATCCACCGCCGTGAGTACAGCCCTCAACTCTCTCAGACTCATAGTGGTATAGTCCTCCACGATAATATAAGATATCAACAACTCTATCTCCTCCTAGATGGCCACCTTTAACTACTACAGCTTCAACACCATATTTCTCAGATATTATCCTAGCTGCTCTCTCAGCATCCTCTAAGCCCCTAATTCTTAAACCCGAGAGTACTTCTGCTTCAGGCGCGTTAGGTGTTACTAGGCGAGCACATGGCAAAAGCTTTGATGTAAGTGCCTCTATGGCGTCCTCTCTGAGTAGTCTCGCACCGGACTTAGCGATCATAACTGGGTCTACTACGAGCGATATTTTAAACTCCTTAACAGCTCTTACAACACTCTCAATAATTTCACTATTACTAAGCATACCAGTCTTAGCAGCATCAACACCCATATCTTCAACTACTACCCTAATCTGCTCATATACCATCCAGCCGGGTAAGTCAAATACAGCTGTAACACTATAAGTGTTCTGAGCAGTAATACTAGTAATAGCTACCACGCCATGAACACCTAGAGCACTAAAAGTCTTCAAATCAGCCTCAATACCAGCACCACCACCCGAGTCACTACCAGCAATAGTCATAGCAACTGGAATCCTCCGCATAATCTACCCCTCTTGATAACACTATACACTCTAAATTTTAAAGCCATCTCACAGTAGTCAATAAGTAAACGCTACGAGTAATTACGTGACTCAGAGTATTGTGGTATCTTTAAATTTCGATCCAGGAAGTTCTCTCCGAGCGGTACTTAACATGATCTTCATTGAGTTAACTACTAGCAGAGGGATGTGAACCGCGATCCCTCTTTGATAGTGATCTCTGCACAGCTTTAAATATCAATTTACGTAATTGAGGATCTTGAAGAGAATTAGAGCAGATTTTTCTTGTTAACTCAGAAGCTCTCTATATCTACTCCCTACTATTATGTAGGATCAGGATCTTTATAAACTAGCTGTCCTAGCTGGCTCAGCTATCAGCCCCACTCATCCGGGGCGATTTCCAGCTAGAAACAATATATTAAATTTTAAAGTCTTTCATTTATGCGGTGTGAGTTTTTGGTTTGTTGCCGTGATCTCAGAGAGTCTGTTCTCATAATACAGCAGCTTAATTTAGATACTATAGAAGTTTTTAGTACACTTCTCGCAGTACTAGCTGAGGATGTTGGTCGGGTTGCTTTATCTAAAAAACTTGGTTTCACTGAGAGGACTGTGAGAAAGATAATTACTTTAGTTAAGAGTGGGAAACTCTCATGGCTAGCTGAGATTTTAAGAAAAATCTCAATTAATAGTATTAGTGCTCCCTGGCTTACTTGTCAACCTATACTCTACGTGGGATTTAGTGAAGAGATACTTAACACAATAAGTAAGAAGGTAGTATTACTTCGAGATTTTATTGTTATTTCGAGTAGAGAGCCTGGTAAAGTAGAGGTTCTCGGTGTTCTCAGAGACAGAGACCTGTTCTACCCTGGACTCGTAGGGGAATATAACGAGCCCTACTTAAAGCTTAGAGAGGTCTTACCGAGAACTAGTGGTCTTCTCGTGTGTTGGAGGAATTATAAGAGGTATCTCGACGACTCTGTTCTTCTAGTTTCACTAGCTTATCTCTGTGAGCACCTTGATTTAATGGGAGGAGAACGTGTAGTTCGCCGAGAGAAATACTCGTAAAAGGAACTCTATAAACTTTCTCTAATACACTAGTGTTTTTAAGTAATTTTTCTCGGAGCCCGATAAAAGCAACTTCACCTTGTGATAACACTACAAAGTAATCACATGTCATCGAGGCAAATATAGGGTCGTGTGTAGAGAGTATAACTGTTACTTGACTAGAGATCTCTCTGAGAAAACTAGATAACCAGATCTTAGAGTACACGTCGAGGTGGCTGTCGGGCTCATCTAGTAGTAGTATCCTGGGATCTTTTGCGAGAGCAGCTGCGAGAACAACTCGTTGTAGTTCACCAGCACTAAGCTCACTTAGTCTCCTACTAAGTAAATCTCCTACTCCGAGTTTCTCAGCTACTTCGCGTACTCTTCTAATATCTTCTTCACTAGTAAAAAAGCCTTTTGAAACAGGATATCTAGAATATATAAGCACATCTAGTACTGTGACACCTAGTAAGTCACGCTCTTCCAGTGTCGAGGAGTATGAGAGTATTCTTTTAAGCTCTCTAATAATACTCTTAGCATCCCTACCAGCGATCTCGACTACGCCATTATAGCTAAGTAGTTGTGCTATAGTTTTAAGTAGCGTTGTCTTACCAGAAGCGTTAGGACCTAGAATACATGTCACAGAATATCCAGGTATATTTATGTTTACATCTCTGAGTGCTACTATACTACTACGCTTATATGTAACTGTGACGTTCTTAGTAGAGATCATGAGAGACCACCACGAAATCTCCTAATAAGGAGTAGTAGGAAGAATGGAGCACCTAGTGCTGATATTACTGCTCCAGCTGGGACTTCACCTATAATTCTAGTCATAATAGACCGAGATAAGGTGTCCGTGGTGAATAGTAATAGTGCGCCGAGAGCCATTGCTAGTGGCATTACAAGCCTATTATCACTAGTCTTTAATATAAACCTAGCTATGTGTGGGGTTACAAGGCCGAGAAATCCTATAACACCAAACTGTGAGACAATAATACTAGCACTCACACCAGCTATTATTGAAGCTAAAAGTCTTGTAACGTTGGGGTTAACTCCTAGCTGCGCGGCATGATCGTCTCCGAGCATAATGACGTTAAGTCTCTTAGCTAGAAGAGTATACCCTACTAATGCTAGTATTATTGCTAGTAGTGTGTATGGTAAGTTTTCTGGGCGTGAATGTATAAATGTGCCAGTTAACATTAGTGACGCGTACCCATACTTCGAGGCTACATAGTATAGTAAGAGTACTGAGAGACCTGAGAAGAGACTTGTAACACCAATACCTGAGAGCACGTAGGCGACATCACCTCCAGAAATACTCTCAGCAATAAGTATTGTTATTGCTAGTGCAGATAATCCTCCAAGAGCAGCTGCTAAGCTAATTACCCACAAAGTCACATGTTCTAGTAATAGTAGTGTAGTATACACTGCAAATAGTGCTCCTGACCCTGTGCCTAGCACATAGTGATCTACAAGTGGGTTTCTAAGCGTAGCTTGCAGTATACACCCAGATGTCGCGAGGACAATACCAGCTAAGACTACATATACTGCTCTGTGAAATCTATATGTAAATATTCTCCCAGATAAGCCTTCAGTGAGTGTGACTATATAAGTATAGAGTAGGGGGAGAGTAACAGAGGCTATTAAGAGTGAAAAAACAAGTATTATTCTCCACTTACTAGTCAAGATCTTCGCCTCTTTGACCCCAAAACTAATCCCACGAGAAACGCTAGTAGAGCTACAATAACAGTTATAATTACTGCTTGAGATGTCTCTAAGCCTTTTACCGTAGTGGTTGTAATGGTCTCAGTCTCTGTTATAGTCACAGTAGTTGTTAGTAGTGTAGTTGGTGCAGGCGTCTCTACAGGCTTGCCTAGTCCACGCTCAAGAGCTGTGTAGAGTACTTGTGGCATTAGTGCTAGTAGTGGTCCAGGCCTAGAGATAATGTCTATTTCTGTGCTGTTTAATACTACTACAGGCTTGCCTAGATCATATAAACCTGCTTCTCTAATAGTCTCATTAGTCGCATATGAACACGCCACTATAATAATATCTGGGCTCCACTTAGACACGGTCTCTACGCTCACAGCACTCCAGCCATACGTAGTAGCCGCATTTACTAGTCCTAATCTTGAGAGTACATCATCTATAAATGTAGCTTTACCAGCAACCCATATACCCTGCCAGAAATCTATAACTATAAGTACTCTTCTCCCACTAAATGGTCTAAGTAACTTTAAACCCTCATCTAGTGCACTAGTAATTTTATTAATAAGACTCTCAGCTCTACTAGTCTCATTGAAAACTAATCCAATAGTATATATATCGCTAAGAACATCGTTAACACCACTAGCTGAGCCGGCTTTTAAGTATATTACTTGTACATTGTAAGATTCAAATGTCTCTAGTAGTGGTCTGTGAGCACCACTATCAGCTAATACTACATCGGGATTTAACTTCAAGATCTCCTCTACGTTGATAACACTCCACCAATACCCACCAACATCAACTACTCCACGCTCTCTAAGCCTACTACTAATATCTAAATACCAATCCTCTAGCGAGAAGCTATCAGCACCTACAATTACACCCAGTAATTCAAGCTCGCCGAGAATTTGCGTAATAGCAGGTGCTAGTGAAACTACTCGCTTAGGAGTTTCTGATAACTCAACACGCCTACCAAGAGCATCTATAATCACAATAGACGTCTCAGCTACTGGAATACTCGAGGTCAATAGTACTATTAATAGTATCACTAGTATTGAACTATAAACTAGCTTGGACATCTTGTCCAACACCCAGGTTAAGAAATAAA
>CAZMCE010000079.1:0-5271 GCA_964564855.1 uncultured Thermosphaera sp.
ACCCGTAGCGACATCGAGTCTACTGACGATGAAGAACTAGTTATGGACTTATTAGATAACGAGTGGATAAGCCTATCTCTAAGCTTGGAAGAAGTAGGAGCTTGATCCCGATGACGCGGAGCCGCATTTAAATTTCGAGATTACGTACAATATGCTATAAAGCTCGCTTCCCAAATTGTCTATATGTTTTTAGATGCCTGGAGTTAAACAGAATGGTGAACGGAGGTTAGCCCTATTTGTTATAGACGTCAGGATCTGCTCTATGTCATTTCACATGCAGTAGCATAGAAGAATAACTTAGTTATAACTATCGAGATAGCCCAGCAACATGGCATGTAAGCTCTTCATATTTTGGGCTGTAGCTGCCATTGATATGGGATTAGTCAGTAAAACTATGATCAAGCATGCTAGGAAATCCCACTAAAGCATATATAATTAGATGGACTAATATGGTATGAGAGTGATTCTGCAAGATTGATATAGTGTTTATTCTATGTTTTAGAATTTAGGAGTTTTCAGTTGGAATTTCCTAGGTTGTAATGACTATCGATTTGGTTAGCTTCCAGTAGGTATGAAGCTTCTCTGCACTTAGATGCGGCCACACATCAATTATAACATTTAGTATGTATCAAGGTTAGGACGTACTTCTTATTCTTGCCATGTTTTCAGACTTTCAAGGCTGCCGCCTCAACATTTAGTTTTCCACGTTAAACTATGTAAAACTAGAGGTAGACTTTTAGCTTTACACTCTATTGTGGCTCTAAAAGCCTAGAACATTCTACTCAGGGTTCAAGCCAAATTTCGTAAGCCTGTCCTCATATGCCTACAACCACTCCTAAAACTTCCTTTCAACAACAGTCTCCAAGATTGAGAAAGTTCTTTCTATTTTCCTTCAATCCCGAGCATACGTCGGTCAGCATCCGGATACCGCTAACTCTTCTCCTCAGCACAAGCTATTATAGGTTGCCTCCGCCTCTCTAAATTACCCTTCTGAATTATAGAAGAAACTCTTGGATATCCTGCTATGCCCCCTCCCCTTAACCTTATGATGTGCTTTATCTCATTTTCAGGCATCTGCTCCCTACACCAATAATTCTAACGCATCTGATCTACTCTGCATACTACTTCTGAATAGTCGACGTTGTAACCCAAAGAAGCTTCTTAGCTTCCTTAATCATGTATAGCCTCTCAGACATCAATACAATCTACATGCAGCAATATCTAAAAACTATCTACTTGAAACTACACCTAAAGAGGTTACTTGATATTATGAGAATCTATTACCTTATAGGAGAACAACATAAAGTAAGCTGATACTTTAAGTTGGATTCCTAGATTTATTTCTAGGATGCTTGAAGAAGCCAATCATACAGCTCTGCAGCAGCTTTCATATACTTTAATTGTTCTCTAAGTTCTACTGGGTTTTTCACCAATTCCTGTAATATTCTAGAACATGTTTTCAGAAAGCAGAGAACAGCTCTCGTCCACCTAACTGGATAGTATGGAAGAGTGTGTACAAAACTTGGTGGGGTTCGGTAAAGATTAGACATTTCGTCTTTGTATGGGATAAGCGCTCTCCAAAGCAGAGATAGTTTCCTCGTAATCCCCTTCGTGAAGAATATCTCCATGAGGCCTGGGTCTACAGCATCTATGTAGGGCGGGTTTGAAAGTAGCATCGTCTTTACAAGACTATAGTAGTGGCTAGTGATACCATTTTGCTCTAAGAGGTTAAAGCAATCTAGTGGAGGTTCTACACCAAACAGCTCGCTCGTCAACTGTATAAAAAGAGCTACAGGACGGGAAATACGCCACCTCCTTGCAAGAGATTCAACAATACCCCATTCTAAGCTATCTCTCTGGGCCTCTACTAATTTATGTATGTCGTACAGGAATCTTAACGATAGACTACCAATATGTTTAGCAGCGTGAATACAGAGGTAGAGTAGATTGTTCTCAGGGGATAGAGTGTAGAATGGGATACCATTTAAACTCTCCCTGCACGATGTACGCCATAGAATCTCTGTATCGATCTTAACTGGTTGATGCTCTTCAAGCAGACTCCAATGTACCTCAACGAGAACCCCGTTATCCGTATTCAAGTATTCATAGTGCGCCCATCTCTTGACAGGTATGGGGTTAATAGCTCGAGATTGGTAACCTAATCCTAAAAGGATATAATGAGCTGCGGCGAGATCTTCCCTACAGACAAGAATGTCTATATCTCCCATCGGTCTAAGCCCTAAGTCTTCATAGACTTTTAAGAGAAGATAAGCTCCCTTCAACAATATTACTCGGATAGAGTTTTCAGCCAGCTTCTCCAGTATCCGTTCAAGCTCTATTAAAAATAAACTATTAAATAAGGCATTTTTAAGGTAAGCTCTCTCTAACTCCTCCTCTACTACCTTGGGTGGAGCTACTTTAAGCTGCTTTAAGCGATGGTAGAGTAGGGGGAGAACTTCCTGTCTTCGAGCAACCTTTATTATGGCCTCCCACTCTTCTGAGGATAATGTAGCCTGAGTACTTTCATACTCATGATCTTGGTCTCTTAAGAACTTCAGAAGATTAAGAAACGCTTCATATGAGGCGCCTTCTGAAAGAAATGGTTTGCCCATCATTCTCAACTCCGAAGAAGAAATGTCAGCACTCTATCAATCACTTTGGCTAGAACTATGGAAACTTTCCTGGATGGAGTTATATATGTCCAGAGTAAAGACATGATACGTAGAAAGCCTCTTTCAAGAACGTATCGTCTGCCATCCCTGTAGATAGCTAATACTCTACCTACTACATCTCTTTGCCTGAATGGGCCTTGAAGACCTTGCTGGGCATCCCCTCGAAGATAGAAGTATTCACCGTCAACCTTAACTACACGATGTATGACATAATTGTCCTCACATACTCTTACGAGGAGTACATCGCCCCTCCGGGGGCAGGACCTAGGCTCCTCTATCTCAATCACATCACCATCCTTAATGAATGGGTACATGCTGCTGCCAGCCACTCTAAGCCGTATCTTTTGACCTGTTCTGAGAAGCTCTCTTATTATGGGTATTAATTGGTGGAAGGATATTCTCATAGTAGTGACCGGATCACCTTAATTACTTCTCTTCCAGGATGCCATCGTAGAATATATACGGGAACCCGTCTAACTATAGCATCAATAACATCGAGAGCATACTCCATCAGCTTCCTATCCCAAAATGGAAGGAATGCACGAGCTATAAGCAGAGGGGCCGCCACTCCCGGTGTAATATAGATAAGCTCGTTTCTTTCACTTTTCTCTGAGAGGAAGATTGCTTCTAGAGGAGCTGAGTAGTTTGCTACCATCTCTAGCGTGCCGCTCCAAGGTGTTCCATAACATTTAACCTCACCCTTCTCTACTCTGACAGCCATCCTATCATCATTCATCACAATAGCTTGCGCTTCATTCTTCCATAAGCTCGCCATAGTGCTTTTCCCATCCCCAGAATGTCCGACTACTAGAAAGCTCTTCTCCCCATAGCTAATGCCCGCTGAATGGAAGATAAGACCGCCTGTAAGCGGCATCTTTGCTCTAAGGATTAGCTCAAGTGCCCCATTGATGAATGAACCACTTCTATCTTTTGAATTTACTTCTTCGTACAGCATTATCCTATTCCATTCTTTATCCGTTATGATGCGAACCATGCGCTCTCCCTCATAGGATATTGTAGCAAGTAATGTATCTCCACAATCATATATCTTCCACATGCTTCCTACGCCGAGCACCTCACATATAGGAGTTGAGTCAAATAGCAAGTCTACTGAAGGAGATAATGTTTTCCCCCTCCTACACCAATGAATACGAATGTAGCTGACTGGATTGGAAGGTTTCCCTAAAAAGTGAGTAAATCGCTTCTCAATCTCTAGCTGAAATAGATGCGGAAAACCTATAAGTTTTAACGATATCTCTGCAATGTTAAGATTAAGATCTATTGTTCGATGCATAGCGTTTTCTCCTCTCGAGAGCTATCTCACATAGATATGGTACGGGCTCTGTGAACGTTCCCGTTTCAAGATAAGACCATGCAGGACAGCGAGGGCAGAAGACCCTGTTTTCGCAGGTCTGACAGATGAGTGAAGGGGATGGCATAGAATCTACGAACTGCTGCAGAGTCTCCCAAGCTTCCCTAAATCCTGTCCACAAGGGTCTGGCTGACGGGAAGGGTAGGTCAACGCAGATATTCATCTCTCCTAATGGGTTTATAACGAAGAAGGCTCTTCCAGCATAACAGTAAAGATTTTGAGAAGCATCATCTTCTCCTCGTAGAAGCATAGCCCGCCACTGTTTGAAGGATACATCATCCAAGGCTTCTAGCTGGATGCACTCTGAAGGTGATAGACGGCATTCTTCAACTTCTGACTCTAGATGATCCCTACGCTTTGTTAAAAGATGGGAAGCAAAAAAGGGCACACCATAATCGTTTGCTAATTGGTGCATAGCCTCTAATTCAGTTACATTCTGTCTTGTTAAAGTCGTCTTTAGCAATATTGGAATGTTATATTCGAGTAAAGCCTCGATACCCTGGAGACATCTAGCAAAACTTCCAGGTATGCGGGTGACTTTTTCATAAGTTCTTTCAGTTGCACCATACAGTGAGACCTCAACACGGAGAGGCGGCGACTCTGCTAAACGTGACGCAACATCTCTTGTAATTAAAGTCCCATTTGTAAAAATAATGATGAATACACCTAAACGTGTCAGAGGCTCATATATTTCAAAGAAGTCTCGTCGGAGGAAAACCTCCCCCCCAGTAAGGGTTACAAATATCATTCCTTCATCAACAGCCTCCCTGGCTATTTTGATCCACTGATTAGGCGAAAGTTCTTCGTCGCGGATTGGGTGGCTAGCCGGGAGATTAATATAACACATTCTGCAGGAAAGATTGCAACGAGCAGTAAGCTCAAACATGCCGTTGAGTGGTTGACGTTCCTTCGCTGCCTTCTCTACAAGCTTATGCATGAATTCTCGAGAAAAGGCGTCAACCATAAGCTAACACTCGATTAAACCATGCTTCATAAGCTCCTGTAGGAAAAAGCGTACATCATTTTTCGCCTGTGTTACATCTACATCGAATTCATTTACTATTCTTTCTATAATCTCATCTTCTGAAAGACCCTCTTCCAAGAGCCTCCAAATGTATGCGCCAGTCTCATTTAAAGCAAAGATCGAATTGAGATCCACTATTCTTTTCTTCAATGGAACAAGAATGTATACATCTGATACTCTCCTTAGAAGAAAGCCCCCCACTA
>CAZMCE010000080.1:0-5168 GCA_964564855.1 uncultured Thermosphaera sp.
AGTATACTTAGAGTCCTAGAGTACTACTTCGAAGAGGTTGTCCTGTGTAATACTAACCTAGAATTATATTAATTTATTTATGAAGTTCTCGATGAGTTTTTCATCAAAGTATTTCTTTTCACGTCCAAGTCTCTCGAGAGGTTTCATGAGGTGTTTAAATGCGTGTTTTGGTGGCTGATACCAGGCTGGTGTTATTTTACGGTCAATTTTAACAGCTATTTTAGTAGCGTGAAGATTTCTATAACCACATTTTTCGCATTTAAACCCCTTATTTCTACCTGCGCTCTTCATTCTACTACCACACTTAGGACACCTCGGGTTTTCGTATGTATAAACCTCTCTCAGCGTGATAATTCTGATCTTCTCGAGGTTTACTGTGAGACCGTGTTTAGGCCCCGGTGGCCTGGTACACCCATAAACCTCTACTATATCGCCTATCTCTAGTTGCTCTACTATATTTCTAAGTCTTTTAGCCGGCTCATAGACAGCTACACTCACACAGCATGCATTATCACAAAGCTCAAAGAAGAGATGTCCACCAATATGCCTCTTAGGCTTAGACGACACCACACCTTGGGTTGAAATACATGTATATGGTCTAATATCGCATATAGAATTAACTGGATATATATGACTATCTGTGTGTTGATTTGTCCTGTAGATAGCGTAATATTCCACAGGCTCACATATTTTAATATATCTAAACGCCTCTACTAGTACAACTGGGTCTTCTCCGCGAAGTCCTAAGAGAACTGGGTCTGGTCCACGCGGAGTTATGAGTACTCTGCCTGTTTCGTAGTCATAGTTAAGGATCATCTTGTCGCCATATAGCTTATCGACCTCTACGACGCTCTCATAGTCTACACAACGCGGCTTACTACAGTTTTCTCGTAATCTATATACTAGTAATTCATATGTGTAATCAGTACTCCTCATAGTGTAACCTATAGCTGATAGAGCTCCTATTACTCCTCGTTTACCCTTAACACAGTATACTCTCGTAGTAGGCGATCTAGCTAAGACTCGCTCAGCAAGACCTAACGGTACAACATCGTGAAGCGCTTTTATAGCTAACACTTCAAAAAACCCCGGTATACTCCCAGTGTGAACTACTAAGCACGGTTGGTGTTTAGGATCTCTGAGGTCACTAGTGTACTCTTCGAGCTTGGTTATTAAGAGACCCACAATATCCTCTACAATACTCTCAGAGTTAACTAAGAGCCTTAACGCTGTAGCACCATTACCCCTAGTCTTCCAGGGAATACTAGGATTTAACCTCACAAGGTTAGGATAATCTGTGAAAACTACCCCTCTCCTATAGAGCTCCCAGGCGACTATAGCTGTATAGTGTGTTGTACACCCACCACTCTTGGCATCAACATCATCTACTCCCACGTGGACTTCGATCATCTCTTACCCTCAAGTCTACACAAAACGCCTGCGACTATAATTGGGAGTAGTACTGTGGCATCACCATAGACAGCTACATGTTTACTTGTGGGTTTTAGCTTACCCCAACTAATAGCCTCACGTGGCTGAGCACCACTAAGACTACCATCATACTCCACAGCTGTAGTCACGTATATAGCGTAGTCTAATCCCTCTTTGAGCTGAGCCCACCATATAGTGTGGTGTTTACTAATACCACCACCAATAGCTAGTGCTCCAAGCCGTTTTGATGAAACTACTAGTTCAATTATTTTCTTCTCATCACTAATAATATCTAGCTCTAGTCCTAATGCCGGGTAGTTGAAGACGACTTGTGAGCCAAATGCACCATCATAAATCCCGGGCACAAAAACTGGCACTTTTTTCTCAAAACTAGCTCTGAGGATACTGTGCTCATCACTAATTCTCTTGCCAATCTCCCAGAGTAATTCGTAAACACTCCACTTCTTCTTAGCTTTAACTAACTCCTCAAAGAGGTTTCTTGTAAACTTCTCTACTGCTAATCCATAGCTCTCGAGAGGTACTAAAATATTACCTAATCTGTGAATTTCAAGTGTTCTCAGTACTGTGTCGTCATAGCTCCAATCACCCTTATAGTACTTGTGTCCAGTTCCACGCGCAATGTCGTGATCTACTGTGCCACAAGTAGTTATTACAGCGTGAAACCAGCCGCTTCTCACGAGCTGAGCTAATACGCCTCTTAAACCAGTAGCCACTAAATTACCCGTAAATGAGAGTATTCTAGTGGCCTCAGAGTCCTCTATCATCTCTCCTAGTATATCTACTGCATTAGCCACGTGACCAGCCATAAAGCCGTGAGCTCGCTTAAACCTCTCCACTAGGTCACAAACATTCATATCAGCGCTAACAGCGTAGTCAACTATAGGCTCTTCTAAAATCTTACTCCTCATCTCCTCCACAATACCCCCAAACAAAGACCTAGAAAAACTAGGTTTTTAAGTACATAAGACATGTAATTCAGATGTCAGACCTAAGAGTTAGATCTTAAACTCATCTTAATACAAAATTTTCTCATAGCTACGTATAGAGCCAACACGCTACGAAATGTTCTTTTCCAGTACTCACTAAGGGGGGCTCCTCTACCTTACATTTCTCTATAGCATACGGGCATCGTGGGTGGAATCTACAGCCTGGTGGGGGATTTATGGCGCTTGGCGGCTCTCCAATAGGCTTTAACGTGTTTTCTACGCTCTTCTCTTCAAGTAATAGTGCAGATGATATTAGTAGTTTAGAATATGGGTGTAGTGGCTCTGATAGAATAGTATCTGAAGAGCTCTTCTCTACAATTTTTCCGAGATACATAACTCCAATAGTGTCAGCCATGTATCTTGCAACAGAAATATCGTGTGTTACGAGTATGTATGATAAGTTTAGCTTCTCTTTTAAATCGAGGAGTAGGTTTAGTATTTGTGCTTGTGTTGAGACATCTAAAGCTGAAGTAGGCTCATCTAGTAGTATTAGGTCTGGTTTTATACTAATAGCCCTGGCTATAGCAACTCTCTGAGCTTGTCCACCGCTGAGGCTCTGCGGACTCTGATCTAGAATACTCTCTGGCAACCCAACAAGCCTAATAAGCTCGTGTACTCTGTTCAAAACCTCTTCACGGGGTATTTTCAAGTGTAGTTTCAGTGGCTCAGCAATAATGTCGAGTACTCTCATTCTAGGATTTAGTGAACCCTGTGGGTTTTGAAATACTGCTTGAACTCTGCGTCTATACCACTTAAGATCGCTCTCTCTTCTACTAGTTATATCGACATTATCAAATACTATTTTGCCCGAGTATACGTCAACAAGTCTCAATATAGCTCTCAACACTGTTGACTTACCGCAGCCAGATTCTCCTACGAGAGCGTGTATTTGTCCTCTCTCAACTGTAAAGCTAACGCCATCAACAGCTTTCACGTAGCCAACTACTCTCCCAAATAGTCCACGCCTTATTGGAAAGTAAACTTTTAAGTCTAAGACTTCTAGTAAACTAGTCAAATAGTATCACCCTGAGTAGAGATTACAGTAGACCCTACGATCACCTATTTTCACGTAGTTTACACTTTCAGAGCACTTATCACGTGCACTTGGACATCTACTTATAAAGGGGCATCCTGGCACCTCTAGGCGAGGATCTAGTGGTTCGCCTGGCGTGTGGACTATTCTGGATACTCTGTGAGAGCTTCTCGGAATTGCTGCGAGTAGGCTTTTTGTGTATGGGTGTAGAGGCTTTCTAATAATATCTAGGATCCTACCATCTTCGACAATTACGCCTGCATACATGATTGCTGTTTTCTCGCAAACTCTCAGTGCAACACCTAAATTATGTGTTATTAGTATTAAACTCACACCCTCTGAGCTCACGAGATCTCTCAATAAACTCAGAATTTGAGCCTGAATAGTAGCGTCAAGCATAGATGTTGGTTCATCAGCTATTATTATTTTAGGCTTAGTGAGGAGTGCTGCCCCTATAGCTGCTCTCTGTAACATTCCTCCTGAAAGCTCATGAGGATAAGACTTTAACACTCTATCTATATCTGGCATGCGAACTTTCTTTAAGACATCAATTACTAAGCTACTGACCTCTCTCCTCGACACGCCAAGTTTACTCATAGCTATGTCTTCTAGGTGTTCTCCTATAGTGTGTAGCGGACTAAAAGTCGCTAAGGGGTCTTGAAATATCATTGTAATTTCTTTTCCCCTAATTTTATCAATAAGGTCTCTGTGAGCTCTCAGCAAGTCTATGTCACTGTAAACTATACTACCGCTTTTCACAACCGCATTAGGTGGTAGTGTTAGTGAGAGAGCTACTCCGAGTGTTGATTTACCACTACCACTCTCACCTACAATACAAAGCGACTCACCACTACAAAGCTCTAAGTCTACTTTTCTCACAGCGTGTATTACACCGCTAAGCGTGTAGTAATCTATGCTTAAATCACGTACAAGTAGTAGAGGCTTATCTACACCCATACAAGTATCACCTCTTAGCAGCAATATCTCTTAATCTTGGATTCATGTACTCTTTCACTGCATCGCCAAGTAGATTAAAACCTACAACTGTTACTAAGAGTGCAAGTCCTGGGAAGAATGTTATCCAGTATGCTTTACTAACATAAACCCAGCCCTCACTTATTAGTCTACCCCATTCAGGTATAGGTGGTGGTACTCCAACACCTAGAAAACTGAGTGCTGATGCTTCTAGTATAGCAGAGCCCATATCCAGCATTGCCTGAGTTATTACTGGAATAAGAGAATTAGGTAGAATATACTTAGTCATAATTGTAAATTTACCTAATCCTATTACCTTCGCAGCTTCTACATATAGTGCTGATTTAACAGAGTTTACACTAACATACATTAATCTAGCATACCAAGGCCACCAAGAAATAGCTAAGGCTATAATCGTAGTTAAAACACCACGTCCAAGAACACTTGCAAATGCTATTGCTAATAGGAGTGGTGGATATGCTAAAAACATGTCGGTAAGTCTCATTAAAACAGTTCCAACAATACCAGCTAAATAGCCTGCTACTAATCCGACAATAACACCTATAACTAGTGAAAGACTAACAACACATGTTGCTATTATGAGCGAGTATCTTGAGCCTAAAATTACTCTATTTAACACGTCTCTTCCATACGCATCTGTACCAAAGGGGTATTCTAGCGAGGGGGGCTGAAACGCCTTACTTAAATCATATGTAATCCCC
>CAZMCE010000081.1:0-5066 GCA_964564855.1 uncultured Thermosphaera sp.
CTTTAAAAAAGATAAGTCAAAGTATTTAATGAGAATCATAAATTTCTATAGTTTCAAAACTCACCTGTAACTCTATATAACTTTTACAATTTTTTCTATGTGTTTAGGATTATCAGGATTATATCCTAGTTGTAGAGCTCTATAGGTAGTAATGTAGTATAGTGGTTTAATAAACGATAAGTGTGTTATAGATGTAGGTTCCTTTAAAGGTAATTGGAAATATGCTATATTACTATTAGAAATGTGTAATATGTTAAACCCCCTCTCTCTAAGCTCATTAACTAGCTTTAATGTGAACTCAAATGAAGTATTATTTATAAGTGACAAGACTATAAGTTGTGTTTTGTCACGTCTTTCAAGAAGAGCTACTGGTCCATGTCTAAATTCTAATATATGCATTGCAGTAGAGTATGTGTAAGTTATTTCAATAAACTTTAAACTAGCCTCAAGTGCTATTGAATATAGTATATGTGGGGCTAAAATAGCAAAGTAATCTCTATTAAGCATCAACTTTGCATATTCATAAAACCTTTCACGAGCACTACTCAACTCTTTTAAAACTTCACTAAGCACTTTTAACTCTCTTATAACATCCATATTTACTTTTAAACTAAGTTATTCAATTATGCCGATAGAGCTCATGATCCCCATTAGTGCTAACGCTATAAATGATTTAGTCATGTAGTAACCTTTCTCATAACACTCTTTACTAATTATAGAGTAATCTGCATTTCTTACAAGATAGCTCTCTTCATTACAAGTAAATCCTATTGTTTTAAAAATGGTTTTAGAAGAGGATTGTTTAACATGGTCTATAATGGACGTTATTTCCCCAGTTTCACCTGATCTTGAGAAAAGAAGTAATAGACAGTTCCTTAAGTAGCTTTTTGATGTTTTAAGTAAGAATAGTACTTCAGATCCAGGCATTGCAAGTATTTTCACACCGTTTAAACCGTATATTAGAGGATCTATACCTTTAAGTGCAGCATAATAACTACTACCACAACCTGTGTAAATAGTACAGTTAGGTACACTGTTTGCCAATATTTCTTTGAACAATCTCTTGATCTCAGCATACTTGTTCACTAAAGACTCTATAACTATAGAAGACTCCTCTATTTCTCTTAACAACACTAAATCCACATAACTCATAACGTTACTCCCTGCTTATTCTCTAAGCCTATTGCAACTATACGAATTTAGTTTAAATAAAGTATTATTTAACATATTTCTTTAATTAACTCTGCTAAGTGAAGCTTTAATATATATTGTTTTAACACGTCACTTAACTTCTCAATTAAAAGTTGCTTAATATCTAATCCTATGTAACTAGATACTTTACCTAAGAAATATTCTGCATCACTAGGTGGCCATATATATCTAGATGCTAAGCCCAGCTTGTACTCTTCAATTTCACTAATGCTTTTTACATATTTAGCTAGTCTATCTCTTAAAATAATAAGGTTATTTAGTTTAATTAGAAATTCACTGGCAATGTTTTTATTAAGTTTTTATAGAGAAGTCCTTTAACAGTGGAATATTTAATGTGTACTAGCATAGGTCCTATATTTAAACCACCTAATTATATTCAGGTAGTATTTCTAGGTTTTCTAAATAGTCTCCTGAGTGAACTTTTAGATAAGAATTATATTTTAATATTAACTTAGAAAATGTCTCTACAATAAGTGGGTTAACATGATTACCTGGTTTAACACTAGTTCCAACATCAGCTACTACAAATATCACTTTAGATAAGTCAATACCATGTCTTTTAAACCCACTCATAGTATTTGCAATGAACTCTTCAATAACTACAGGTGCTTTATAACCCCATCTATCACTCCCTATCTCAAATTCTAAGTTAACATCATATTTAATAGCAAGTTCTTGTGCATAAAGCATGAGTTGAACCGTTCTATTAGATGCTGTTTTTACATCTGCATATTCATCTTAGCTTTCTAAATCAATTGTTGCATCAATGTGAATAATGTTAAAACCTGCCTTTATAAAGGCCTCTAATGATCCTATAAAATCATCACGCGCTTCAATATATGAATGATTTTTAATTATATGATCTTCTTTCAGCCAAGGCCCTCCATGATCTAGTTGAAAGTATATAGGAGTTATTAAACCCTTTTTCTCAGCAATTTGTAACACATATGTTTTGAAGTCACTTGGCGTCCACCCTGTATAACCACCGTCTCTATCAATTTGATTTAATGATGCAGTAAAAACAACAAATGTATTTAATTCGCGCGATACTTTTACATTAGCTGAAATTACGTATTTAGATATTGGTGATAGGCATAATAATGTGGCTTTTCTTCCTGATCTTCGTATTCTATCAAGCACTAATCTAATACTCAATAGGAATCGCCTGTGACCACTTTTAACTAAATCTTAAACACTTAAAATAAATAATTTTACTCTATCATTCAACTTTATTCTTAAGAAGTAAACTATAAATGTTAGTGCAAATTCTTAAAGAATTTTAAACACATTATCTCATAGTAAATAAAGTCTTCACGATAATCTGGAAAATACTAAAAGTAACAATCTAATGGTGAATTACAACTCTGATGTTTCACAAGCTCAATAATATCCTTACTTTAAATAATCTCATACAGAGTGAGTTTACAAGAGAGCTACGAAGGTAAAGGGTATTTATATATCAGATACTTATAAGTTAAGAATGGAGTTTAAAGTTACTATTGTGAACATATATAGTGTCCTCGAAAAGCATTCTTTAGAGCTTTCGCTCTCTTGGTTTTCACTATATATCAATGATCGCTTAACATAGTTTCATTAAGAGAAATTTATATGTGTTTGTGACATTGTTAAATGCACGGGATAGGTGTATGAGCTTTAAGTCATATGAGAACTTCTTTAATAGTGTTGTGAATTTACTAAAGAGAGTTCTAAGTGAGGAATATGTAAATATTGAGAAAGCCTCTGATCTAATGACTCAAGCATTAGTGAGTGATGGCTTTATATATGTGTTTGGTACTGGTCACTCTATGATGATGGCTCTTGAAATGTTTTATAGAGCTGGGGGGTTGGTTCGAGTATGCCCAATACTAGATCTTTCAATTTCAGGATTTAATGGTGCATTGAAGAGTACTATGCTTGAGCGTGTTTCAGGATATGCTGATGCTTTACTGAGATCTCTTCAGCCAAGACAAGGCTCAGTACTCATAGTTGTCTCAAATTCTGGTAAAAACGCTGTACCGGTAGAAATGGCTGTTAATGCGAAGAGATATGGTCTTGGTGTTATTGGTATAACGTCATTAGAGTTTTCGAAGCGTGTTCCGCCGGAAAACCCCTTAGGTAAGAAGCTCTACGAGGTTTCAGATGTAGTAATAGATAATAAGGTTCCTGAGGGAGATGCTATTTATGAAATTCCAGAATTAGAAGTTAGAGTAGCCCCTGTATCTACAATAATTAATGCATTTATACTACAAATCCTTAATATTAGAACTGTTGAGAGGCTTCTTGAGAGAGGAGTTAAACCAGAAGTCTGGGTTAGTGCTAATATACCAGGTGGTATTGAGAGAAATAAAGAGTATGTGATGAAATATTTAAATGTTATAAAAGCACTCTAATCCTCTCTATAGGTAATTAGTTATAATTAGTTACTAGAGGAGATGTTTAGGTGAAAGAGCAGCTTAACTTAGTTAGAGCTATTAGTAGTAGAGTTATGATAGTGGAGTCTGTAAAAGACTGGGTTGAGGCTGTTAAGCTCTCCGGCACTCTACTTGCTGTAGATGGTGTTATTGAAGAGAGATATATTAATGCTATGGTTAAGGTTACAGAAGAGCTTGGTCCATATGCTGTAATAGCACCTGGTGTTGCAATACCTCACGCTAGGCCTGAAGATGGTGCTAAAAGAATAGGTCTTAGTATACTAGTAGTTAAGAGTGGTGTGAATTTTGGTTCTCCAAATGACCCGGTATATGTGGTAATAGGATTTGCCGCTATAGATAAGACAAGCCATTTAGGTGTTTTAAAAGAACTCGCAGAACTGCTCAGCATACCAGACTTAGTAGAAAAACTACGTAACTCTTCTTCGGTAGAAGAGATTATAGATATTATCAAGGCATATACGCAAAATAAGACATGAACGTTTTCTAAAAACTTTTAAATTCCCTCTGCATATTATTAAGTGAGGTATACTCGTTAATAATAGATATTTTGGTCTGGATTGGCAGAACGTTCTTGGACAGCCAGTAATTCTCTTAGGTCTAATAGCTCTCATAGGTTTACTCTTACAGAAAAAGCCTATTGATGAGCCCATAATGGGGACAGCTAAGGTAATGATTGGAGTTGCAATGATGATTGCTGGTACAACTCTTTTTGTACAGGAATAAGTAAACTTCCAGAACCTCATATATTCTGTAATAGGTGTTTCACCTAAATATCCACCTGGCTATATTCCACTAGATAAGGTAATTGCAGGTTATGGTAATTATGCAGTCACAATTATGACTATAGCTCTCATAATACACTTACTAATAGCTAGATTTACAAAACTTAAATTTGTGTATTTAACAGGGCACTTAATGTGGTAGGTATCACTTACAGTTACAGCTACCATTCTCACAATTAATCCGAAAGTCTCACCAGCAGTTGTAATTGGCATAGGTTCAATTGTCATGGCTTTATACTGGAGTATTCAGCCAGCATATATACATGGAGCTATGAGAGCTGTAATGGGCGCTGATGAAATAGCATGGACATACATCTTCGCTAGCAACTTGGCTTGGATATAAACTTGGTAAATATGTTGGAAAACTAGAAGAGAGTACTGAGGCTATGGGTTTACCTAAGAGCTTGTCATTCTTTAAAGACTACGCTGTGAGCACTATTATTATAATACTTGGCTTAGTAATGAGAATATCAGTTATAGTAGGTTATGGTATAAACCCAGCTGCTGTTGCAGGGCTTGCTGGCAATTTAAATCCAATAATTGGGCTTTACTTACTGGTGTGAGAATACTTATTGCTGAGATAATTCTAGCTTTTAGAGGATTTGCTATAAAAATTGTACCAGAAGCTAGACCAACACTA
>CAZMCE010000082.1:0-4853 GCA_964564855.1 uncultured Thermosphaera sp.
ACTTCTCTGGCTGGCTTGCCATGTGACTCTAAGAGCTCTCTTATCTTCTTAGCCGTAGACATACCTTTCACGCTTTTCTCTTGGCAATAAACACGAAAGAGCCATCATCTAGCTTCCTCGATTCCTCTACAGAGTAGCTGAACGTGGATAAAATGAGCTTCATAATGTTCTCAGGTATGTCTTCTACTTTGAAGAAAACTTTGACCTCTTTAACACCTTTTTTAACAAGAGATTCTATAGTATCTCGAAGTCTTATAACTGGATGTGATGTGCAGCTAGTTGGAACATATCTTAAATCAACCTCCTCACTGCACATTCTTCTCACCAGCTTGTTTTATAATAATAGCTCTCATGAAACTCTGACCTCCTCCCCGTCCTGAAGGGCGGGGATCCCTCGCCCCTAAGGCTGGGAGGTTTGGGATTACATCTCCTCTTTTTGAGGGTTTAATCCTGGGCCGGGTCTCCGGCCCATTACCCCTATCCCTCTCGGGACTCAGGGTAAACACAGGTGGGACAGTCAATGCCTAGAATTTTTATCCTCTCCCTTTTAATCACTAGTTTAAGCCTCTCGGTATTGTCTTCGACAAGAATGTTATTTTAGAAACCCTAATATTATTTAATTACTCGCTGTGACTCTTTGAAGGCATACCTCTTGGTCCACTTTGAAGATAATATTCAGGATTTTTCTCAAATTCCTCCATACACCATTTGCTACAGAAATAATAAACTTTACCTCTATAGATAGCCTTATATTTAGCTCTTTGAGGATCCACACTCACACCACACACAGGGTCTATTGCATTCAATAAATACCACCATTACCTCAGATCTCTACTTACACTATTATTTTAAGCGTTTTTACTTCAAATGGCTTAAAACTCAATCTAAGAGTTTGTATGTTATCTTCAATTAAATCTAAAACTTCGAGTTCTGGAATATTAATCTCATACACATATTTAGCTTTAAAGCCCAAAGTAGCTGTTACAGTAACTTCTCTGCTATATGGATTATAGAGTCTAATTACGTATCCCTCTCCATCTTCAGCTCTCTTAAATGCCGAGAGAAGTACTCGTGGCGGCTGTATAGTGATCAGCGAGAACCCCACTTCTCTACTAGCCTGAGATGTGTACACATTTACTGTAGCTTCAAGTGCTACTCGCGGTACTTCAGAAACCTCATAGTCTCCTCTATGAGGATACAAGTAATATGTGAACTCATACTCGCCCAGATCACTCCAAGGATTAGGGAACGTAGGCGATCTCAAGAGGCTTAAAGAGAAATTACTTTCATGAGCTGAGTAACCATGTCTTGAAGGCGCTATAATAGCTATTCCTAGATCCCCATTAGTAAAATCTGCCCAGCTAACTGCTGGAACCTCAAATTTAGCTTTCTCCCAGGGCGTCTCCATTTTTGTAGGTCTCTCTACAACACCAAAAGGAATTTCATAAAAAGCCTTCATAGGTGTGAGGATAGTTTTAAACCAGTGTTTAACTAATGTGCTCTTCTCTCTCCAATTAACGGTAATTTTAAATCTAATTAAAGGCGAGTCTTTCTCAACACAAACCAGCTGGTTAATTTTCGAAGCACTATACTCTCTAAACACCTCTACACATGATAGTAAAGATCCAAAAATGGCTACTCGCGGCTTCTCAGAAGCTCTTATTACCTCACCATATTTCAAGAACTCACTTGTAACTTCCCACGCATCGAAAACACCTGGCACATCATTGTGAACGATCATCACACTAGGCTCTCTTAAGATCTCTAGTTCAGGATTTAATTTTAAAGATGATACTGACCCCTCACTACTTACCGTTATAGACAAATACTTGTTCTTTAAGGTAATAGTGTCTTCATGTGTAATTACTTTAACACCACTCTCAGCTCTACATGCATCTGTGTATTTGTAAGTCCTAACTCCGGCAGAAGGGGTTTCAGGTATTAAAACAATATGGTAGTTACCTACATCTTGACACTCATAGCCCTCTAATGAGCCGTAATCAGCGGGTACTTCAATAAGAGCTCTACGACTCCAGGATAATGGGTTAAATACTAGTAGGTATCTTCCAGCTCCAGTACTACTAATAGTACTCAGAACTCTACTTATTAATCCACGTGAAGTCTCAATAACTTCTTTTAAATCTCTCTCTGCGTCTACATAAACTTCTCTTATAGAAGAGCCTGGAAGTACATCATGAAACTCTGTAAAGAGTAACTTCTTCCAGAGCTCTCTCAGCAAATTCCACTCAGCTCTAAGATCCGTGTGGAGTTCTAGTAGAGAGAGTGCAAGTTCTGTGGTCATTAAGAGCCTCTCAGACTTAGCAACAAGCTCTTTAATGAGGAGATTAGTTGTATATGTACCTCTATGAAACTCTAAGTACAGCTCACCATTGTATATAGGAGCTCTATTTGCAGCCTTCTCTAATATATTTATGTATTCCTCTTCTCTCATATGGTGTACTTTTGGAATTATTGGTGTTCTATTTGCTAATTCCACATAACTTAGCATTTCACGTGTGGGTCCTCCACCACCATTACTATAACCATAAGTATATATTAGATCAGGGGCCTTATCTTTATCCTTATACATCTCCCAATGCTTGTAGAGGGAGCTTAGTGAGAAAGGCTCTCCATAACCAAGTATAATTATCTGAACAGGTATTTCAGTACCGTCAATCCCTCTCCACTTAAAAGTGTGGTAAGGAAATTTTGTAGTATCATTCCACATAACTTTATGTGTTAAGAAAACTCTTAAACCACTCTTTTTTAGTAATTGGGGTAAATTCGCTGAAAATCCAAAACTATCTGGAAGAAATCCTATCTGTGCTGTTCTACCAAGTTTCTCTTTAAAATACCTCTGACCGTAGAGGAATTGCCTTGCAAGGGATTCTCCAGTAACTAAATTTGTATCACTTTCAACCCACATACCACTAGCAATAATCCACTTGCCGTTCTCCACAAGCCTCTTGATCTCATCGAAGAGGGTTTGATCTCTCTCCTCAACCCACTTATAATATTGTGCTGAGCTCTGAATATATGTGAATTCGTATTCTCTCATAAGAGATGTTATAGTTGAAAATGTTCTCAGTACTTTTTCAATAGTTTCAACTCGAGGCCAAAGCCATGCAGCATCAATATGGCTATGTCCAACAATGTGCAGTAAACCGGTCTTTGGGTATTTTTCACATAGCTTATTAAGACCTTCTACTAACTGCTCCTCTATTTTACCTGCTACTTTAATAGCCTCATTAATACTAGTATAATTCCCTAATGGCTCCTCGAGAACATTTTTAAGAATACCAAGACCGTAAACTCCTGTTAAGTATACATAGTCACTGTAGGGTTTATAGAGATCTCTTCTAGTAAAGAATACTCCTGTAGGACCCTCATAGAGTAATATTGTAACAAGTGCTATTTGTCTGGGTGAAGGTGCTAATTTTAAATTACTAGTTACGTCTACTAGTAGTTTTAAGAGGTCTTCACGAAGACTATTATTCTCTGGCAATGTGTCAATGAAGTCTACTAATTGAATTATCCAAAGTCCTGTTTTAATAACACTCCACGAAACCTCTACAAGTAGTGCTTTCTCAAATTTAAAACTCCATGTGTGATAGCCAAAAAGAGATCTCGGCGACGCTCTCACTACAATTCTATGTGTACCTGGCTTAATGGGGAAATATGTGTGTGCTTCATCATAACCCCACTTATTCTCACCATTAACCTCTACTAGGGCGTTACCTGAGAGTACTAATTTGAGAAACCACTCAGAACTAACACTAGGTTCAGGAACTTTAATCACGGTTTCAAAAACATGCAGGTTATCAGGTAAGCTCTCGAAGAGAAAAGGTAACTTTATGTTTTTACCATTATATAACCATGATTCAATAAGTACATGCCTAGATATACCACAACACAATAAGTCAAAAGCTCTTCTCACAACACTACTAAGTTCCACATACATCACTCAGAGTCACATATATTATGCAGTAACACTAATAAGTATTCCTGGAGACCATTAAAGAACCCTTCACATTACTCTTCTCTAAGCAATTATCACGTGATATATATTTGGATATTTATAAATCATGAGTATTTACAGGTATAAACTATAAGTAAGACTTAATATTCTTCATAAGTTTGACAGGTACAATAGACTGAAGAGGGATTAGTATTGCCATTTAAAGATAGGAGGATACATGAACACCCAATATTAACTTTTCATCGTGGAAAAAAAGTAGTATTTTACTTTGAAGGTCAGCCTGTAGAGGCTTATGAAGGTGAAAGTGTGGCTGTAGCACTATATGCTCTCGGCGTTGATGTCTTTAGTTGGAGTCCTAAATTTAATAGACCACGTGGACCATTTTGCATGATTGGTAAGTGTAGTAGCTGCTTTATGACCATTAATAATGTTCCAAACACTAAAGCCTGTAAATACCCTGTACGAGAAGGTTTAATAGTTGAGAGACAACGTGGCTGGGGCTCACTTGCAAAAAGCAATATTCTCGAAGAGCACAGAGAAGTTTCTAGTGAGAAAATCGAGACAGATGTTTTAATTATAGGTGGAGGTCCTGCAGGTCTCGTTGCAGCATTAACAGCTGCTAGTTATGATCTAAATGTAGTATTAGTAGATGAACACTTCAAGCTAGGTGGACAGCTTCTTAAACAAACACATAAGTTTTTTGGTAATGTAGAGCTTTTTGGAGGTCTTCGCGGTTTCCAAATAGCTGATGAGTTAACAAAGAAAATTCTCTTGGAGAGGAGAATTAGAATTTTAACAGGAGCAGTATCATATGGTGTGTTTAGAGGTGGCTATGTAGGTATTGTAAGTGAAGATATTCATTACATTATAAAAC
>CAZMCE010000083.1:0-4537 GCA_964564855.1 uncultured Thermosphaera sp.
TAGAGGAAGTCAAGAAGCATGTATATGAACTTATACGAATCAATACAGGAACTCTAGAGCTTAACATGTATCCCTAGTAGATCTCCATTTAACCCTCAACCTTAAAAGTATATGGATTTTTGCTATAAGTAGTTACGGTTTTCAAGTAAACGGCCTCTGCACCATATGCTGGTGGACTCCCTGTGAGCAAAAGGCGTTTATCGAATCTCCGTGCTTTTTCATTGGAATTCGCCTATAAAGGCTATACTATTTTATTTGGGTGATAAAATGAGTAAGGCTTCAGAATTGACTGATTTGGTAATCAAAACTATTGTAACCAAGCTTGAAGCAATGGATGGGGGCCACGGATTGCTGTCAAAAAGCAGTATCACTAGCACTGATAGGTTGATCGTAGCGCACGGCTCCGTGAAGCCCCAGTATCATAGAAACGTGGTAGTAACCGAGCATACAGAGAAGGATCTAAAGGCAGCTAAGAAAATACTAGACGAGATCGGGCGAGCTACGGTCCTGCTGAGCTGATGACGCTGACGAAGCTTAGGAGGTACATTATTGAGAGAGCTACTAGAGAGGGGATCTCGCTCTCCCTAGACAAGGTCCTCGACGTCGAAGAGAGGAGGGACGTTGCACAAGGCTTGAGGGTCCACCAATAGGTGGTCACCGCTAGACGCTGATCTTCTTCACTTGTAGCGTCCAGTAGGAGATGGCTGTGTGCCTGCCGGTGTCTGGATGGATCGTCGTCTTCAGTAGCTTCTACATCATCCTCCTAGGTCCCACCAGCCTACTGTAGGCGTATAGTATCGCCGCCCTCTCGAAGGCGACTAGGCGCCTCTACGACCTCCTAAAAGAGAAGGAGGGCGGGGGAGTGGACATTGCAGTACTGCTAAACGGCGCCTCCGAGCTCTCCCGCAGGTACAACGAGCCTGTCGCAGAGTACTTGAGGGACCTCGGGCTGAGGAGAATACTGCTCAGCGAGAGGTTTATACACGCAAAGCTCATCGTGGTGGACGACTACGTGATCCTGGGCTTCCACAACCTGACATCCTCATCAGTCGCCAGCAGGCTCGAGCTCTCCATGACAATAGAGTCCAAGAGCCTCGCCAACGCGCTGGATACCTTGTTCGAGCACTTCTACAGCGAGGAGGAGAGAGGGTGGATGGTTGCAGCTATGGAACTATGGGGCGAGATCCAAGAACCCATGGTTCTCTGCAAATTCGTGGGGATACCGCCGGCCCACGTGGTAGGACTCTACAGCTACGCGACTGGCATTAGGAGAACTACGCCAGACTTGATGAAAATAGCGAGGAGAATATTTACGCTTAAGAGGTTATTCAACGTGGCTTGTGGAATATGGAGGACACATGATACTCTGCCAAGAAGGTTCCTGAGCGAACCACTCAAGGAAGGAGGATCTATGGGTCAGGTAGTAGATCTAAAACCTATGCTAAAGGAGTACTACGAGTACATGGGCCGGGACAAGAGTGGCGTCCCCAGAAGAGAAATCATAGAAGAACTCGGTTTAGCCAAATACGCCTCGAAGCTAGGAATAATCGTAAAGTGACTAACATTGCCGTTTCCCTCTAGCCCTTCTTCTCGCAGATCAATAACACCTAGAGAATTGCAGAAAAACTCACTAAGCGCTAGAAAATGAGAAAAGCTACTAACAGGATCGCCTCTTCTCTAAGAGTTCTTGTAAAGTTTAAGAATACTTACCCTGCTCTCTACTCCTCTAAGACAGTGAACCAAATTGTGATACATTACATTACCTTAAGAAAAAGTGTTTCAAGGATTACAGAGAAGTAACTATTAGCTATTCATATATGGAGTACTTAAATGCCTTGGAGTTGAAGTCTCAGATTTCTAGTCTTGTGAGGAGAATGCCATAAGTTTTTTACTTTGTGTCTATTTAATGTTTAAGATAGGTGTGTAGTCTTTGATTGAGAGCTATGTACACTACCAGCTCACAGAGAACGTTGAAGTTTTAAGACTACTAGATTTTGAGACAAAATATTTTGAAGCGCTGTGGGAGATCCCTGAGGGTATAGTGTATAACTCTTACATTGTGTGGAGTGGCAATAGAGCTGTACTAGTTGATACCTGGAGAATCGGGTATGGTGATAAACTCGTAGAGCTTCTTGACAAGATCGGTGTTTTAGACAAGTTAACTCACATTATAACTCACCACGTAGAGCCAGATCATAGCGGCGCGCTTATTGAGCTGATTAAAGCTAGACCAGAGATCACCATATTAGGACATCCACTAGCAGGTAAACTAATTGAGTCACAGTATGGCATTAGAGTCAACTTTAAACCTGTAAGAGACGGAGAGAGTGTAGAGATAGATAACTTACACTTTAGCTTTTATCACACACCATGGCTTCACTGGCCTGAAACCATAGTTAGCTACTTACAGAACAATAGAGTACTTTTTACGTGTGATGTCTTTGGCTCTTACGGAGTATACAGAGAAAAACTACTCAGTGCACTCAACAGTGAAGAAAGAGCTCGCTATTTTAAATTAACACGCAAATACTTCGCAAATGTTATAGGACACTATAGGGGTTTTGTGCTGAAATCTCTCAGTAAACTACTTGAACTAGTAGAGAGATCAGAGTATGTAGCGCCAGCACACGGGCTTGTACTTGAAAAGAGCGATGCTCTCTACATTGCTGAGCTTTACGAGAAGTGGGCTAAGAGCGCTGGTTCTAGAATACTAATTGTATACGACTCTATGTACGGGTTTATTGAGAAGTTTATAAATAATCTAGTGAAAAGCCTAGAGAGTAGTGGTTATAGTGTATCAACTTACGCTTTCACGTGGAATAAAAGGTCCCTGATTAGTGAGATCATTGGTGATGCTATAGAGGCAGGTGTACTCATTATAGGAGTCTCAACATACGAGAATAAAATATTCCCTATCATTGACTACATGACTAAGCTACTAGTCCACAAAGTTGGGTGCAAGAAGACTATTATTGTAGGTGCTTATGGGTGGAGTGGTACGACAGCAGAATTGAAGAATACGCTTGAAAATTTAGGGTGTAGTGAAGTCTACTACTACGAGGCTACACCTAGCCGAGTACTAGGCGTTATTAGAGACGTGGAGAGAGTGATCAGGTAGGAGTGAAGTCCCTCACATTGAGAGACATGGGAAAATTTTAAAAGGAATATATCTCTTTATCTAAAAACTTGGCTACACATACACTTGAGTAGTAAAAGGGTTGAAGGGTTATGAGTTTTTAGCTATAGTGAAGAACAATTAGAGAAGTTAAGAGTTGATAAGCAAAAACTCCGCGAGATTATAAAAGAGCTGTCTACGTGGAGAGCACATGCAACAATACTACTGAGTCTGTACATTCCACCTGGTAGACCTATAAGCGACGTGTTAGCACTACTTAGACAAGAGATCTCTGTAGCTGAGAACATTAAGTTAAAGAAAACCAGAAATTCCGTAGAGTGGGCTTTAAACGTTGCATACGACAGATTGAGTAAAATCCCTAAAATACCTGAAAACGGGCTTGTATTATTTGCTGGTCTAAACCCAGATACAGGCGATAACGTCGTGATCATGTTCATACCCCCCGAGAAAGTGCCACTATTTTTCTACAGAACAGACAAGTACTTCCACACAGAGTTTTTAGAGGAAATGATATCAGAGTCTAATGTCATTGGACTATTAATAATTGAGAGAGACTATGCCACTATCGGATTACTCAAAGGAAACAGACTTGAAGTTATAGAAGAAATAGAGGGTTATGTACCGAGTAAACACCATAAAGGTGGACAAAGTCAGAGGAGATTTGATAGAATAATTGAGCAATTAGCTGAGGAGTTCTACAAGAGAGTTGGTGAACATGTAAATAAAGTGTTTTTGCCTCTACTCGAGCAGGGTAAATTAAAAACTATAATTATTGGGGGACCAGCCTATGCCAAATACGATTTTATACAAGGAGATTACATTGATTACAGATTAAAGCAGATCGTTTCTTCAGAGCTTATAGACGTCTCGTATCAAGGTGAAGCTGGTTTAAGAGAGCTGGTATTTAAAGCAGGAGATCTCCTACAAGAACAAGAGTACGCTGAGTCACTTAAATACCTAGAAGAGTTCAAATATCACATAGCTAGAGATGATGGTCTTGCCGTGTATGGTGAAGAAGAAGTAAAATTAACACTTGAAAGAGGTCTATTAAAAATACTACTCCTTGGAGAGAATAGAGATGACCTTTTAGAGTGGCTTGAAAAAGCCTCACAATACGGTGTTAAAGCTGTAACTATAAGTAAATCTGTACCTGAAGCTGAGTGGTTTTATAAGACGTTTAACGGCATAGCAGGTATACTCAAGACCAAGATAAATTATTTTGAGTAGTAAAAATCTGCTAGAGCAATTTTACTGCAGTTAAAAAGTGCTCTTAACAAGAAGAGTTAGTTTCACCGCGCCCTTTTCTAAAAGTACTTTATACTCAAATAGGTGTTTATAGTGAAAGGTATAGAGTCTATAGTAGGAGCGTATTTAGCACTAATTTTAATAATTGGAGCAGTA
>CAZMCE010000084.1:0-4502 GCA_964564855.1 uncultured Thermosphaera sp.
TAGGTGGGAAACAAGAGTCTACGGTTATAGGTTCTTCTTTGAAAACTACTTGTTTGTATGCTGCACTAGCTAATGGTATAAGTGGACATGTTGTTGAATTAGATGATATTCACGAGAAGGCTATAATTCACCCTGCTGCACCAGTTCTCCCAGCAGCTTTAGCTATTGCAGAGCGGGAGGGTGTAAATGGAAGAGACTTTATAACATCTATTGTTTTAGGCTATGAAGTTGAGATAAGAATTGGCAAATCCATAAACCCCTCCCACTACCAGTTCTGGCATACAACTGGAACTATTGGTACTTTTGGAGCTGTTGCTGCTGCAGGAAAGCTACTAGGTCTGAGTGAAAAAGACCTAATACACGCTTTTGGAATTGCTGGAACAATGGCTGCAGGTTTAATTGAGGTTTTTGGAACTATGAGTAAACCCCTTAACCCTGGTAGAGCTGCCATGGATGGTGTGTTAGCAGCACTATTAGCTAAAGAGGGATTTACTAGTTCAACTAGGATATTAGAGTCTGAGAAAGGATATCTTCGGGCAACGGCTAGAGAATTTAATATTGAGGAGATAACCAGAGATCTTGGAAAGAACTTTGAGATGTTAAATAATATTTTTAAAGTTCACGCTTCATGTGGACATACTCATGCAGCAATAGATGCTGTTCTAGAAATAGTTAGGAGATATGATATTAAACCTGAAGATGTAGATGATATTTTAGTAGGAACATATCCAATAGCAGTAGATGTTGTAGGGAGGAATTATGAACCTACAACTCCCTCAGAAGCGAAGTTTAGTCTTCCATACTGTGTTGCAGTTGCATTAATCTATAGAAAAGCAGGATTAAAAGAATTTTCCTATGAAAGGCTCAATGATCCAGAAATAAGGAAACTTGCAAAGAAAGTAAGAGTATATGTTGAACAGAAGTGTATAGATAGTAGGATGGGCTGTGCAGAGGTGAAAATACGTACTAGGAGCGGAGAAGAATATTCTAGTTTTATAACTACTCCAAAAGGTTATCCTCAAAATCCTCTTACAAAACAAGAACTTGAAGAAAAATTTAAGACTTTAGCATCAATCATATTACCAGAATATCAAGTTGCTGAAATAGTGAAAATAGTGAGTATTTTAGAAAATATAAGTAGTGTAAGAGAACTTAGCACCTTATTAAGAGCGTGAAATTTATTAATAACTCCTAAGTACCAGGAGATATTAAAAACTTCGAAGTAGTTAAGTGAAGGTAGATGTCATAAAGAAGCAGCTCTGAATACGCCCTTAAAGAAAGATATACAGCTAGAGATCTAGCTCACATAAGGATCGTAGAGTGTTTAAAAGAGGGAAGAATTTTCCAGTAGTCATACTGTATAGAAGAACGATGAGTGGGAGGTTATTGCTATAGGCCTAACAACTTAGAATACTTGGAGTTAAGGCAATTATAGGTAAAGGTAGTTTCCACTGCTAGGTTGTGAGATGTTGTGGAGTGAGAATACACTCTAATGGAAGCGTAGTATTCAAAGAAGACATATACAAACCACCAGCTTGAAGGAAGGATTTAAATTTAACATTTATTGAAAATATTCCAATCTGTTTATTGAAAAGCTTAAAAATACTTGATAAGAATAAGGTTCCAAGGGATGATAAGCCTTGACTATAAGTAGTAAAGAGTTTCCTCAACAAAGAGAATTTATCTCTATATTCTTCAATGGAGAAGCTTATAGAGTTCCTAAAGGCCTAACTATAATGAAAGCTCTTGAATATGCTGGTTTTAGATTTACCCGTGGATCTGGTTGTAGAGGTGGTTTTTGTGGTGCATGCCCAGTAATTTATAGACTTCCAGGTGACTATAAAGTGAGAGTAGGGTTGGCTTGTCAAACAGCTGTAGTTGATAACATGTATATTAGTTTAATACCATATGTACCCCTCGTAGAGTATGTTCCTAGGAGAGAGGAGCTTAAACCTGATCCAGGCTATGTACTTAAATTATTCCCTGAAATTTCGAGGTGTGTTAGTTGTAATTCGTGTTCTAAGGCTTGTCCACAAGGACTTAGCCCTATGGATGCTATCCAAGCTATTTTACGAGGAGATCTCAGGAAGGCTGCTGAGTTATCCTTTGATTGTATTTCATGTGGACTTTGTAGTTTAAGGTGTCCAGCTGAAATAAGACACCCAGCTGTATTTAGACTTGTAGGTAGAATTGTCGGTCTTCACTATGTTCCAAAAGCTAAGTCTGTAGAGATAAAAGTAAAGGAGATTGAGAGTGGTAAGTATAGTAAGGCATTTGAAACATTACTCTCAATGCCTATAAGTGAATTAAGGAATATATACAGTGAATTTCAAAAAACAGGTCGTTTACCAGGACTTTTAGAGGTGAAGTAGATGAGTGGTTATACTTCAGAGATGAGAAAACTAATTCAAATAGTTGAAGATACGCGTAGAGAGAGACTTAAAGCACCGCCACCTAGGCGTTTAACACTTGAAGAGAGAGATAGCTTTGTTAAAATGTGGCATCCAGACTATAAAGCTGAGTTAAAAAGAACTATAAGAATAGGATCATGCAAGGGAACTTTAGTATACGCTGCTATAGCAGATTTACTAGAATCCTGGCCTCTCATAAAGCCAGGTGAAATAAGCTTAGATAACGTGGATTACGATGTGGATGTTTTAATTGTAGGTTCAGGTGGTGCTGGATTAACAGCAGCGTGGTGGGCTGTAAAGAGCGGTGTTGATCCGAGCAGTATTCTCATAGCGACAAAACTGAGATTAGGAGATAGTAATACTGTAAAGTATCAAAGTGGTACTCAGGCTGCCACAGGACCTGATGATAATCCAATAATACATTTCTTAGATACATTAGCAGGAGCTCATTTTACAAATAACCCTAAACTAGTTAGAGTTCTAGCTGAAGAAGCGCCATTTATAATTAAGTGGCTTGAAGAACTTGGTGTTAGGTGGAGTCGTGTTGGTGAAGATTTAGAGAGAGTTGAAGGTGGTGGCGCGTCAAGACCTAGATTACATTGTTGTGGTGACTATACTGGGCTTGAAGTTATGAGAGTTTTGAAAGATGAGATAAGATCGCTGGGAATACCAGTATTAGAATTCCACCCAGTTATAGAGTTATTAACAGATCCTGAAACAGGCTCTGTAAGTGGAGCAGTACTGTTAAATCTCGATACTGGAGAATATAGAATTGTACGTAGTAAAGTTACAGTACTAGCTACTGGTGGTCTTGGAAGGCTACACATAGCGGGCTTTCCAACAACAAATCACTATGGTGCTACAGCTGACGGCCTAGTACTAGCTTATAGAGTTGGTGCCGGCTTAGTTGATATGGACTCTCTCCAATACCACCCTACAGGTGTTGCATGGCCAGAGGCTATACTGGGTGAGCTGATCCCTGAGAAGACTAGGAGTATTGGTGGTCAACTTGTAAATGTAAAAGGAGAGAGGTTTATATATGAACTTGAACCTAGAGATGTAGTTGCTTCAGCTATTATAAGAGAGTGTAGTGAGGGTAGAGGTGTTATAACACCAACTGGTACCTGTGGTGTGTGGCTTGACACACCAGTAATAGAGATATTAAAAGGACCTGGTACTATTAAGAGAGAGCTCCCAGCACTTTACAGAATGTTCTTGAGGCACGGTATAGATATAACTGTAGAGCCCATACTCACATATCCAACATTACACTACCAGAACGGTGGAGTACTAGTAGATGAGTGGACTCATGTACTAAGACCTACAGGTGAACCTATTAAAGGCCTACTAGCAGCTGGTGAGATTACCGGTGGAATTCACGGAAAGAATAGGCTTGCAGGAAACTCCACAGCAGATATATTTGTGTTTGGTAGGAGAGCTGGTGTAGAAGCATCTAAATTAGTAAGAGAGACCTCTAAGCCAAAAATATCACTTAAACACCTTGAATACTACATTGAGGAGTTAAAACTATTAGGAATATCAGAGTCTAGAAAAGCGCCCATACTACTACCAGATTACAGGGGTGAAATAGTACTAAGACGCGTTATTAAACTTTAAGTTACCTATTTCGCCTCCCAACATTTTTCATAACTCATAACTAAAACATCTATATACTATAATAGACTTACACGCCACTATTACTTTTAAGTGTTATTAAGCATATAGAAATTTCACTCGAATACATGTCGTTCCCTCAACGTAAACACTTAAAGTGCTTCTAAGTAATTAGAAGAGCGCAGAGTAGGTGATTTCATATACACTATTGATCGAAAGCTAGCGAGTGTAGGGATTAGCGATGTATGTGAGGTTTTATGTGAGAGCGGAGAGAATAACCTTAATTTAGTGAAATAAGTATTGACGACTTAGTAAAGCTTGAATGTGTAGAAGTAGCTGTAATATTTAACTCAGCACTACGTAAATGTTTTATGAGTGATATAGGAATTATCACTAAGAGTTCGTTTGTTCCTGGATGGTCATTTTGCTTCTTTCACGACCTTGCCTAGAGGAACCTAGTGATCCCTGCGGGGCCAT
>CAZMCE010000085.1:0-4410 GCA_964564855.1 uncultured Thermosphaera sp.
TAATGATCTTTTTATTACTTGTGAGCTTTTAATTTTTGAAATACTATGAATTATACCTGGCTAATCAGTGGTGTTTTTAGTGAATACTGCTATATCGCTACTAATAGCCTTAGTGTTAACTGGGTTACTCTTGGTATTGAAGATTCCTGTGTACATTGTACTAGCAGTGACATTTATAGTGTTCTCAACTCTCACTGGAGGATTCATGTTTACAGTTATAGCCTTATTTAACACTATGTTTACTATTGAGACATGGTTTCTAGTTATTAGTGTTGCTATTATTGCATGGTTGGCGATGCTCTATAAGAGTAGTGGTGTAGCTGTTATTCTCGGTAATGAGATCTCTAAAGCACTGCGCAGTAGTGTACTAGCGATCACCATATCACCAGGTATACTTGGTCTACTACCAATACCTGGTGGTGCATTAATGTCAGCACCTATAGTTGACACTGTGGGATCCCTATCTGGAATTAGTAGAGAAATTAAGGTCTTTGCGAATGTCTGGTATAGGCATGTCACGGTATTTATGTATCCTCTTGCATCTATGTTAATTATAACTTCAACTCTCTCAGGTTACTCTATAAGTGAGCTTGTAGTGTCACTTATACCTATTTCACTAATAATGTTTATTATAGGATTACCACTAGTTTGGAGTAGAGTTAAAGTTCAAGGTAATGTAGACATTGCCGCACTTTTCAAAAGTCTTACACCAATACTCATAGCTGCAGTAATAGTAGTAGCTCTTTCTCCACTTGATATACAGTATCCAAGGCTTCCTACACTAATATCAGCTATACTAGCCCTAGTGGCTTTTAGTGCGTTAAATAGTATGAGTAAACGTGAGCTACTCGCTTCTATTTTAGATAGGAGAGCCTGGGAAATTTCTGCTGTTGCATTTGAAGCTGTAGCGTTTAGAACGCTACTTAAACTACTTGATGTATCAGACTTGGCGAGTACTCTGGGTTCTAGTGTTGTAGCTATATGTGTAGTTCTACCAGCACTACTTTCACTCATTAGCGGGTATCCAAGCGCTGGAGTAGTGATCTCTCTTCCAATAGCTACTCGCACAATTGGCGTTAGTTTACAAGTAGCCTCGTTAATATACACCTCAGCGTTTCTAACATACTTAGTATCACCAGTACATCTCTGTCTTATATATACACTTCAATACTTTAAAGAGAGAATTCTCTCAGCATACAAGTTACTATTACCACTAACACTAGGAGCACTAGTCTTCGCGTATACGTGGTACGCTATCATAGTAAGCTAGTAGAAGTATCCGAGGCTCCTATTCCCAGGACCCACATGTCCACGCTCAGTTTGTACAATAACAGTCTTTAAGCCCCTTTCCTCTAGGATACGCTTAACCTTAAGCATTTCACTAATTAGTGGTCTTCTCAACCACCTCCTCCTGAAAGTAGGGAAGTAATCTAATACTGTGACCTGTATTTTAGGATCTATTGAGGCGATCTTGTCTCCGGCCTCAGCTATCTCCTCGAGTGAGACTAGATCTCTATTATATACTAAACCTACTCCTAAGTAAACTTTATTACTATAATTAGTGTAAATGTACTTAATAGCTCTCCACGCTGTTTCTAAGTATTTTTCTGCAAGATCTCGGTCACTTATACCTGTAATTCTCATATACGTCTCTACGCGTACACATTTAGGCTCAATACCAATATTATTACAACCAGACTCTACAAGCTCATCAATATAGTCTGGTGTTAATACTGTTCCATTACTATCAAGGTGTCTTCGTACTTTTGCATCTACCCTTTTAGTAACACTCTTAAAGAACTCTACAAGCCATTCACGATTAATTGTAGGTTCGCCACCACTAATAGCAATACCCTTAGTATGATGTTTCTTGTGACAATAAGCTACGAGCTTGGCAGCTTCATCAGGCGTCATTGGTGTTGACGTGTTATCATATGTTACATGGTAGTTTTGACATTGAGGGCATCTTAGATTACAACCAGCAACCCACATAGCAGCTTCAACATAGTTTATATAGTTAACCTCCCACCAAGGAGTTCCCTTACCTCCAACTATGTGTGGTTCTGGGCCGTGAACTATCCTCAGAGGCTTATATTTCTCAACACTAAGCTCAATTCTCATATCCTCCTCAATAGGTGTTATACAAGCACGCTCCAACTTGCCATTAACTAGTAGTACACAAGCCCAGCAACCACCAGTTTTACACGCAAGACTAGGCCTCTTTGATCCTGGAGAATTGAATTTAAAGCCAATGTACTCGAGTGCTTTAGCAACATTAATATTACGTGGCACTTTAAACGGCTTATTGTCAACATATATTGTCACGAGATTATCTTTGTTAAAAGAACTCTCAAATAGAATTCTAGCCTCGTATGGACAAGCCCAGTAACACGAAAGACAACCAATACATATATATGGAGAGTGACAAGTGTTAACAGTAGTGCAGAAACCACAATGAGCACACTTCTCATAGTTCACTTTAACAGTGTAGTGCTTATCCCTCTCCACTATAAAGCACCACTAGCTCTGAGAAGTTGAGAGTTTTAGAGCTTGAAATATATTTACATGTTAACAATAGTAAATTATAATAGTAAATGAAGAAAACACTAGGTAATTTAGCTTAGAGCAGATTGAAGAATCTAAGAGGTAGTTTATGCAAGCTCTAAGAGATCTAGACACTCTACAAGTAGTTTGAAGAGTGACTATTATGAGTGGAACCGTTTTCAAGCATATCAAGCAGCCGAGAAAGTTGTTAAAGCCCTTCTTCACGCATATGGTAGAAGCGCATGTGGTTATAGCGTGGTTGAGTTATTAGGCTACTTGAAGAATACTGTAGAAATACCAAGTGATCTCTATGTCTATGCTCGTGAGCTAGATAGACACTATATACGTCAAGGTACCCTAATGCTTTTGAATAGGGATACCCAGCACTCTACTATGACCAGGTCACAGCTGAGAGAGCTATTAGTGCATATAAGAGAATAATTGAGTGTATGTGTGAGTTATTGAGGCTACTTGGACTCAGCGTGTAGAAAGAGTGCTAAGTGAGCTTAAGAGGAGAATTAGTGTAGAAGTAGCCTTTCTATTTGGGTCGTGGAGTAGAGGTGGTGGTGGAAAGTGGAGTGATGTAGATATATCTAGTAATCTCCGGTGATGTTTCTAATATGAGTGTTCTCGACTGCTTTGCGCTAACAGCTGATTTTAAGCGTGAAAGAGTAGATGTCTTCATATATACTCCTAGAGAAGTCGAAAATATGGTTACTAGAGGTGACTCACTAGTACTCTCAGCTTTACTAGAAGGTACTCCACTAGTTACCTATGAGTACGTGGAGAGGTTGAGGGAGAAGACATTGAGAATGTATAAGCGTTCTGGGAGAGTGTGGATTAGAGTAGAGTAATACTAGCTAACTGCTACTACCTCAATATACTTCAACAGCTTTCTTGTAAAGTGTTTTTAATTAGTAATCACTATGGCTACCACCTTCCAGCATTAAATTTTTGGCGTGTATAGCAAGGGGGGATAGATCGAATTAACCCCAGATCTTGTGTCTAAGAGGTTAAAGCTTATAGAGGTATTATTAGTACGATTATCACGTTGATTGCTCAGTACATTTAAGTATAACTGGTAAATCTGAGTTTTCTAGTACTACTTTCCGCCTATATGGATCTAAGTATAGACTAATAGACCTGAAGACTACACCTCTCTTTGCAGCATACTTCACAGCCTGCTCTATTAGCTTATCAGCACCACAGTATATCTGGAACACTTTAACACCGGGTAATCCGCTTATAAACACTACGAGACCCTTGTAGAGGCCTTTTGAGACTAGGTCTCCAAGTAAGATTATTTGATCTCTGCCTCTCTTAGTCGGAGCATCAGGATATCCTGCTATGTGATTATCTAGCCGTAAGACTGCACTCTTAAGCTCAACTAGAAGATCACATCCATCACTACGGAGTAGGAAGTCAAATAGTTTACCCTGTACTCTAGGATATCTCTTAACAAATGCATAGCCTCTGAGCCATGGTATAAACCCACCCTGTACAAGCTTCTCAAATGCTTTCTCTTGTAGTCTGGTATCTACTAGTGCAGCTAAACCCTGATCTTCAACTCCGATAAGCCTGTATTTTAACTTACTAACACCACTACTAATCTCAGTGAGGTAGCCAACTTTGCCGCGCGATAAAAACTGTAATAGTCTCCCAGTGTTATTAATGTAAGCGAGGACACTCTCACCGCCTACTTCAACTAAGACTGTAAACTTAGAAGCTCTCTTAATAATCCTGCACTCTATAAGTTCACCTACATCCATGACGTTAACCTCTAGTTAATTAGTTTTTGCAGTCTTCTTAGCTAACCTATTACTTAAAATTACTCTCTCGAGAGCTGAAAAGTCTTTCCATAAGGAT
>CAZMCE010000086.1:0-4402 GCA_964564855.1 uncultured Thermosphaera sp.
ATTCTCCAACCCACTTGCTGAGTACTTCTGGTCCTCTAATAGCTATGAAATTAGCACCACTCTCAGTAGCTACTGCTTTAGCTAATAGCGTCTTGCCGCATCCTGGTGGACCATATAGTAGTACACCTCGAGGCGGCTTTATACCGAATTTCTCATAGAGTTCAGGGTATTTTAATGGGTACTCCACGTTTTCACGTAGTACTTGCTTAACTTCTTCTAGTCCTCCAATATCACTAAATCTGATTTCAGGTATTTCAACATAAACTTCTCTTAAACCGCTCGGTACAATGCTCTTATATGCTACTAAGAAGTCTTCGAATTTAACTTGTATTACTGAGAGTATCTCCTCCTGATCTCTATCACTCTTCTCCTCAATGGCTCTCTTCACGCTTCTCATAACAGCCTCTTTTACGAGCGCTGCAAGATCTGCACCTGTGAAACCATGTGTTATCTCAGCCAGCTTCTCGAGATCTACATCTGACGCTAGTAGACCTAATTCCCTAAGATTTCTCGTGTGTATTAGGAGTATTTCATATCTTCCTCGTTTATCAGGCATGGGTATTTCTATTTCGTAATCGAATCTTCCCGGTCTACGTAGGGCGGGATCTATGGCGTTAGGTCTATTAGTTGCTGCTATTACAATAACACCTTCTCTACTCTCAAGGCCATCCATGAGCGCTAGTAGTTGTGCCACTACTCGCTTCTCTACTTCACCTGTAACCTCATCTCGCTTAGGTGCTATGGCGTCGATCTCGTCAATGAATATTATAGCTGGGCGTTTTTTAGCTTTTTTCCTCGCTAATTTAAATATCTCTCTTAGTCTCTGTTCTGACTCACCATAAAACTTACTCATAATTTCTGGTCCATTTATAACTATAAAATGTGCGTTTAACTCGTTAGCAAGTGCTTTTGCAATGAGTGTTTTACCGCATCCTGGTGGACCATATAGTAATATTCCTTTTGGAGTCTCTATTCCAATTCTCGAAAAGATCTTTCTATACTTGTAGGGCACTTCAATTACTTCTCGTATTTTCTCAATGACACTTTCTAGTCCTCCAATATCTTCAAACGTTACTCTAGGTATTTCTCCTATAGGCTCATCAAAAACTAAGATTTCAGTTTCTTCTGTTACAATAGCAGCACTACGTGGTTTAATACTTATTACTCTAAACGGTAAACTCACACCCTCTATTAGTACTCTTATCTCCATTCCTTCACAGAGTGGATAAGAGATCAGGTCTTGTCTAATCTTATTAACTATAGCAGAGTCTATTGGCGCATAATAGTTTATGGGAGCGAGCTTCACTACTTGAGCATATTTTTGCCCAACTTTCTCTACGTAAACAATATCACCAACATTTACTTTAACATTTCTCAATAAAAGCTCATCTAATCTTATAATACCCTTCCCTCGTTCACTTGAACCTCCCTCTCTAGCTAATGCAGCAGCTAAGCCTCCACCTTCTATTAAGAGTAAATCACCATTCTTAATATCAAATTTCTTCATTACCTCTGGATCTAATATAGCCATTCCACTCCACGAAATGCCAAAGTCCCCTATTTCAACTCTCAGCGCTATTCTAGTAGATCTCCGCATTAGATCACCTAACACTTTACATAAATACACTATGGGAAATACTAGAGATGGGCCCGCGGGGATTTGAACCCCGGACCTCCGCCTCGTCAGGGCGGCATCCTACCAGGCTAGACGACGGGCCCCTCTATCATTGTGGTGTTTACTTTTAGACTTTAAAAACTTGTCGAGAGAAGAGAACACTCGAATATTACTGTGTAGTGGGCCCGGGGGGATTTGAACCCCCGACCTACGGGTCACTCCTCTCCAGACCTCTTTCATCCCTTAAATGGTCAACTGACCCGTAGATGTGGTCTGGAGCTTCGGCCCCTAAAGAGTCCGCCGCTCTGCCTGGCTGAGCTACGGGCCCACTACAAAGCATCCCCAGTGATATGTTAGGAAAAAAAGTATTAAAATCTTTCTCAATATTTGTGTGTAGTGGTTTGGATTGTTAATTGTGGTGTAACTGTATTGAAATACCCTCTAGACAAGATCTGTATTAAGAGTGGAATATACTGCTCTCACTGCCAGTATAAGATTGAAAGTAAAGTTGTTGAAAAAGAAGAGTTAGAGATCTTAAGGGCTCTTGTTGAACTAGAAGAGAGGTTAAAATTTTTGAAAAAAGGTGAATATGTAAAGTCTATTCATATTGATGACGAGGTCTTTGTTTTCATAAGAGATAGCTTTGAGACTTCAGAGCTGAGTATACTGGAACACGAGCTTTCAAAAGAGATTCACAAGAGAGTTAAAGTAATAGAGTACATCCCTGATCTTAGAAGGCTTGTCGAACAGATTATGTACCCAGCCACGGTCATGGGCATAAATAGAGTATGGATACCTGATGGAACAGAAATATTAAATATTAGAGTTTCACGAAGAGATAGAAAACACTTCATACATGCTCGAGAACACTATGAAGCTCTAATCGAGAAAGTAAGTGGAATTAAGACGAGAATTATATTTGAGTGATCTTAGTTTAAAACGAGATTATCTTTAAATAGCTCTCTGAGAACTATAGTTGCGTACATCCCACGCTTCAATATAAACTCATAGTGTAGCGTGCTATTAGAGATCTTTATAATGTTATGTTCTGGTTTAAATAAACCATGCCTGTAGTAGCAGGGCAAAACTCTCAAATCTAATAGCTTTAAGCCTTCAATTTCTAGTAGTGTACTATATAATGGAATAGAGGTCTCTATACAGCCTGGTGCAGGGAATTCTTGATCTAGATAATTCCACCCCCGCTTTTCAATAATAGTGTTAAGTAATAAGTTAAAGAGATAGCTTGAATAAGCATCACGTAGTATAGTAATGTACTTTTTGCAGAGACTATTATGAGTACATATGGATCTCCTCTTCAAGTACGCATTTTCATGGCGTAGATCACGGTAATCTTTGAGAAGCCTCTTTGCTATTGAGGCGGTGTCTTCGTAGAGATATATTTTTGTGAGCAACTCGTCAGCAAAAAGATCTTCTCTGGAGAATAAGAGATGTTTTCCCAGGATATGTGAATTACATCTATGATATCCAAATCTCTGATAACCGTAATATGAGGGCAAGCCGTGTATTTCTATTTGTTTTACTATATCCTTAAATACTTCTATGTCTTCTCTTCCTACATCATTAACTATAATTGTGAATTTATTGCCTAAGTGGTATTTAATTAAAGGCTTAACGCGGACATACCCTACAAGATCTGCTCTTAAACCCCTCTTCTCTAATGGTAGTTTTGAATAGTCAAGTATTGTTCTACGAATAAAGACGTAGGATTTAGTGTGTGCAGCTTTATCCTTAAATCCCATTATGTGTAGATTTTCAACTGGAATATTAAGTGCTTTTGCGAGAACTTCTAGTGCTCTAAGGGTTTCAATATGACGCTTTTCGACTTGAATAACAGCGTATTCTCCTTTCTCTGCATTATAGCCCATACTCTCAAAGTCTACTAGCTCTTCAACATAGAAGTTCTCTGGCGTAGGCGTAAAGATCTTATTAATCCTACTACTAATAAGAGCATATTTTATACCTACAACGTAATCGAGCGGGTGAGGATAAGTTAACATGCTCATAGTTATCACGGAATTACAGGTTTACTCTTAATGTAGAGTGTTAGAGTGTTTTTAAGTGACTAGTTATCTCGTTTATTTTATCATCTGGTGCAGGACCTATCGCGAGCGCTGTAATAGTACCTGCTGGTAGCTCTGTGAGCCCAGCATCTACCACGAGGCTTACGGGGAGGTGTTGTCTTCTAGCTTTTTCATAGAGTTCTAAAAGCTCTTTTTCACTTGGAGCTCTTAAAACGATCTTTTTCTGACCACTATTCCACCACTCCTTAAACCACTCGTAGTAATTGTTGTATGCTTCAAATGCTGCAATAACAGATGCATGAGCCACTTGAACAGCTAGTTTACCCTTACTCATCTCGAGATCTATTCTGACAATAATCACCTGCTTCATAAAATACCACGAAAATAACCCTAAATATTACACTCCACTATCTCTATTTTAGCTCATAACGTATTTTAAACCGATATATTCTACCTATAAGTGGAGCCGATGAAGAGAGAACCCGGGTTATATTGTCAGAATATTAATGTTGAAAAGGCCCGCATCGCGAGGTTCCACGGTGAGTTCTTACCTTGGTATGCTATTTTTTAGTTTTATAGTGCTTTGTGCGAATTTATTTTAAATTGTAGAATAGTATTGGAGGTTTTAGATCTTAACATACAGAATAACCATACTTGTAGAAGAGAGCTTCAGCTATGAACACAAGAAGCTGATGCAAAAGGAATGTGGAGCTCAGTGAGGCTCTTTATGCCTCTGAGGAGTAGG
>CAZMCE010000087.1:0-1990 GCA_964564855.1 uncultured Thermosphaera sp.
CTACTTGGACACATAGATATACAGGCTGGTTGTAGCCCACCTCTCCTGAGAGGTAAGCAGAGATCACAGTTTACAATATCTCCTCTACTTAACCTAATAGCTCTCACTGGGCACACATAGAGGCAGTCCATACACTTATTACACTTCTTCATATCAATGAGCACTTCGCCAAGATCACCTCTAACTATAGCATCTCTCTTACATGAAGACTGACACTTCGCGTTCACACAGTGTAAACATGATGTTGGAAATACTAGTCCCTCCTCTGTTTTTCTAACTCTTATATAAGATCTCTCATCGTGTATAAAACTACACACAGCATTACAAGTTTCACACCCAATACACTTGGTGTAATCAAATACCCTCAGAAATGGTGTTGAAGATAAACACGTGCTTAGATCTACTCCTACATACTTATTTAAGAAATCACATATTAATTTAGCTACACTATCACTCCATATTTCAAACTTTAATAATGACTTCTCAACAGGCCTCAATAACTTCAACATATCTTCAACTCCCACTTTTTCACCTGAGAGCAGTGCATCTATTGTTTTAACAGCTTTAAGCGCGTGGTCTACAGCTAGTCCTATTTTTGAAGGACCTGTTACAACATCACCAATAGCAAAGATATTAGTGCCTGGTATTCTAAAATCTCTCTCAACACGGATTTTTCCAGAAGGCTCGATATACTTTAATAATTCTCCACTATAAATTGGAGGTGTAGATATTTCACCGACAGCAGATATCACCAGATCAGCTTCTATAATAAACTCTGAGCCAGGTATGGGTATAGGTCTAGGCCTACCACTCTCATCAGGTTGTCCGAGTTGAGCCCTCACAAATTCAACACCTTTTGCACAATTATTCTCGACAATAATCCTCACAGGTTGTGCAAGTTCAATCCACTTAACCCCCCTATTAATAAGCTCCCTGATCCTGTGTACTCCTGCAGGGGCCTCTTTAATTGTCCTCCTGTAAACTAAGTAAACCTCGCCTATACCCATAGATAGACATTCTTCAGCTGCATCAATAGCTGAGAGACCTGCACCAATAATAACTGCTCTTTTAACACTATGAAGATCACGAGGCTTTTCTAAGCCTATTTCAATTAATCTTCTACTATATAGAAATCTCAGTGCAGTAGTAACATTTTTTGCATCTTCACCTCTAACCCCCAGAGTTCTCGATCTCCAGGTCCCCGTTGCGACTATAATAGCGTCATATAACCTTGTTAATTCAAGTAAATCTACTTTCTTCTCTATGAACTCGTCTCCCTCATCACAGCCATCTCCTACAGCTACTTTTGTCTTTAAGTAGAACTTTACGCTGAAATTTTCCTCAAGATCTCTCCAACCCTCTACGATCTCATCAATAGGTATTCTCGATCTCGGTATAGCAAAAGTCATCATTCCCCCTGGATATGGGAGCTTATCGTACACATCAACTTCATAGCCCCTACAAGCGAAGTAACCAGTAGCTACTAGGCCTGCAGGCCCAGCTCCAATAATAGCAATTCTCCTCTTAACACTCCCCACAGGCTCTCTACATAGAAATGCAAATTTCACTATGTTCACCTACATTATTCACAGTAATAAGTAATTTAAGCTCTTTAGCATAATTTAAACACAGGGTGTTTTTGCGCGTAAATATAAATATCTACATGGATTTAGCGAGAAAACTGGGTTGGAGTAAGAGAGACCTTATTGTTGAGAAGAATAAAGTGACTTTTAAAGAGATCTTATCTATGCTTAGTGATCTGTGGAACACCATTATAAATAACATTGATGAATACATAATACTAGTAAATGGTGTAAACATTAAGTTACTTAGGGGGCTTGAAACTGAGATATATAGTGACGTAACTATAGACATATTCCCACCTGCAGGAGGAGGTTAACTATTTAAAGCTCGCATAATATTATACTTCTCCTACTCTGCTATTTAATAGGTTATTGAGTTCTCCATAAGGATTTACATTAATATAATT
>CAZMCE010000087.1:2090-4365 GCA_964564855.1 uncultured Thermosphaera sp.
TTATTGCGGATTATTTTTAAACTTTATATAGTAGCTCTACATACTATATATTGTATGGTGTAGAGAATGCCTCTTGGAGGCTATATGGGCCGGGTTCTTAGGGCTAATTTAACTGAGGGTAAGCTACTGATCGAGAATCTGCCGCCAGAAGATGTCCTTAGAAAGTGGATTGGTGGTAGGGGTCTTGGAGTATATTACATGTTAAAAGAAGTTAATCCTAGAGTAGACCCATTTAGCCCCGAGAACAAGGCTATTGTTGCTACAGGGCCTCTAACAGGTGTTACGGGTATTCCTTCTTCTGGTAGGTGGTGTTCTGTTACTAAAGCTCCACTAAACAATACTATTCACGATGCTCAGAGTGGTGGTAAATTTGGCCCTAGATTAAAGTTCTCGGGTTTTGATATTGTGATTATTGAGGGTAGAGCTGAGAGACCTGTTTATCTCTGGCTTCACGACGGTAAAGCAGAGATCAGGGATGCTAAGCACTTGTGGGGTAGAGATACTCACGACACTACAGACACTATCATTGAGGAGTTAAAGCCAGAGGTGGGTGTAGATGAGGCTAAGAATATTAGTGTAGCCTGTATTGGCCCAGCTGGAGAGAGATTATCTAGAATAGCGTGTATAATTAATGATAAAAATAGAGCTGCTGGTAGAGGTGGGCATGGAGCTGTCTGGGGGAGTAAGGGCTTAAAGGCTATTGCAGTTTACGGTAATATGAAACCACCTGTTGCTAGAGAGGAACTACTAGAAGAGGTTGCTGTGAAGTCGCTAGAAATCATAAAGAAGTCCCCGGTAACCTCGCAGGCTCTACCTAAATATGGAACAGCTGTCTTAGTTAATGTTATAAATGCTCACGGCATTTTCCCAACTAGGAACTTTAGAACTGGTGTATTCCCAGAAGCTGGGAGTATAAGTGGTGAGAAAATCGCAGAGGAGATAATGGACTGGAAAATAGCTGAGGAAGAAGTGTGCTGGGGTTGTGAAATAAAGTGTGCTAGGTATACGAGGATTACTAAGCCACCGTTCACAGGGGAGGGTGGTGGACCAGAATATGAGACTGTTTGGGCTTTAGGTGCAGATACTGGTACAAGTGATTTAGCAGCTGTGTCTAAGGCAAACTACTTGTGTAATGAGCTAGGCTTAGATACTATATCGATGGGGGCTACAATAGCTACTTTAATGGAGCTTGTAGAGCTCGGTAAAGTCCCCAAAGAGAAGCTTAGGGGTCTGAGAGCTGAGTGGGGTAGTGGTGAAGCATTAGTTGAGCTAGTGTGGAGAACAGCCTATAGGTCTGGTATTGGAGATGACCTTGCTGAAGGCGCGTTAAGACTAGCTCAGAAGTATGGGGCTCCAGAATTAGCTATGGTTGTTAGAGGTCAGGAGTTGCCAGCTTACGATCCAAGGGGTGCTCAGGGGCATGGATTAGCTTATGCGACTAGTAATAGAGGTGGTTGTCATTTAAGAGCCTACATAATAGCTCCAGAAATAGTTGGAATACCACAACTACTCAATAGATTTGAGACAAAGGGCAAAGCTGAGTGGGTTAAAGAATTTCAAGATGTATTTGCAACTATAGATAGCTTAGTCGTATGTAAATTCGTAGTATTCGCTTACTGGGCGGATATGTTAGCTGAGCAATTATCAACAGTGACAGGCTGGGATGTAACAGTAGAGGAATTCAAGAAAACTGGGGAGAGAATATATAATGCTGAGAGAGTATTTAACATATTATCATTTGGAGATGGAGAAGACTACGATACACTACCTAAGAGACTACTAGAAGAGCCAATGCCTGAAGGCCCGGCTAAAGGATATGTTGTTAAACTAGGTGAAATGCTACCAGACTACTATAAGGTTAGAGGGTGGGTGAAGGGTAGGCCAACTAGAGCTAAGCTTGAAGAACTAGACTTAAAGTGGCTAGCTGACTGGCTAGAAAGAGAGGGCCTACTTACCAGTTAACTAGTAGAATTCTCTTATAATTCTTTTTACCTCTATCCCCCATTATCACACTCTACACTAATACCTTACATTGGCCGAGAACACTGTTTGATCTTCATACAAGAGATTGAGTAGTGAGATTATCTCGAGAATCACACCCAGAAGAGCTTTTAGTTGAGGCTTCATCAATATGTAATATGAATTGTCTCCACTGCTCTAGGAAGGCATCACGTGATCTCGAGCCGCGCTACACGAATTTAAACCTGTTTAGAACACTGCTGGTTGAGGCCTCTGATATAGGTGTTAAGAAAATAGTTTTTCTGGTTGGGGTGAG
>CAZMCE010000088.1:0-4350 GCA_964564855.1 uncultured Thermosphaera sp.
GAAAAGCGGGCACTGACCTCGAATAGTAGCTCAAATATAAGATAAGCTTTCTGAAGTTGTTGAGAATGTTAATTTTGTCGCTGAGGTGTATCCAGAGGATAGATACGTTGTGGTCAAAGCATTATGAGAGAAGGGTCACATAGTCGACATGATTGAAGATGGGGTTAATGATGCTCCAGCACCTCGGCGAGCCAAGCTAAGTATAACTATGAGCACTACTACAGATATCGCAAAGAGCTCAGCTGGCGTGGCTCTCCTAGCCACTAAGCTAAGAGGTATAGTTGATGTTATGAATGTCAGCAGAAGGATATATCAGAAAGCCCTTACCTGAATACTTAATAAAGTTGCAAAAGTGGTTCAATTTGCTTTTATCTTAACCCTCGGATTAATATGGCTTCATTACGACGTGTTAACCCTAATGGATATGATGCTTCTTGTATTCACCAACGATCTCACGTAATGTCTCTTTTCAGCGGATAATGCGGAGCCCTTATATAGTCTAAGAAAGTAGAACACAAAAGAATCTCATGAACTCCTCTTTGACCATAGGAACGGCTCTGTCGATAGAAGCTCTATTAGCTATTTACCTAGGACTCCACATTTTTAATCTCAACGAGAGAAAAAAGACTTTTACATTACTCGCTGTGATCTTCACATGTCAGTTCAGAGTACTGATATCCGGGAAGAGAAGATGTTCTAGAGCAGTAGACCAAGAAAGATGCTTACAGTATCAAATGGTTTGCAAATAAACCAATCATCACCTTGGATCTAGCTTTTTTCTATTCAGCTACTTTATCTGTTTGCAGGTAAGGCTCTCTTAGAAGCTATATATGGGATCTGAGTCTATTGCAATTAGCCGTAGCAGGCTTAAAGTAGGGGTAACCCTGGATGCTTTTGAGCAAATGCAATCCTAAGAAGCGATGAGGATAAATAGGGATGGGGTAATGACCATAAACTCATATGAGAGCCGAACTCCCTTTAAAAGGGACTCTCATTTACTAGGATGATATAAGGTCAGCGAGCTCCAACCTCTAAACTGATCGTACCTGTATACAGGTAGCTCTTTCTCGTGGAAGTAGAGGCCTTGTTTAGCAATAGCCCTGCCAATTATCCTATAGGGTATATTAAAGTATTCAAGGTCTTTTTGCACAAGGTTTTTGTATTCTGGTTTAACACCGAGTACAATACCGTATTCTTCACCACCATGTAAGGAGTACTCAAGAAGGCATTTTTCATCGCCTCTACAATACTCATATAGTTCACTTGGTACCAATGGTGGGTTTTCCACTACAATGCCACAATTACTTAGCTTACTCAAGGTATATAATGTGTAACTTAAACCATCACTTACATCCATACTAGCAGATATATACTTGTAGTTATTTTCAATTACATAGCCAATTTCAACTTTCACGATGGGTCTCTTAGTGTATTTCACAACCCAATCTATGTTAGAAGATTTCTCAATACCCTCTCTTGCAACATACCCCATGGCTCCATAAATGCCTGATACTATGATATAATCTCCAGCTCTCAGACCACTTCTACTAGGTGGGGTTCTAGCAGTAGTAAAACCTATTGTAGAGATAGCTATCCAGCCATCACTAGCGCTATTTGTATCTCCTCCTAGAACTCTCACATTATAGTACTCAGAGGCTTCACGAAAACCCCTAATTAAAGCCTCTAGCTCTTCTTGTTTAAGAGTATGAGGTAAACCTAGAGCAATCATACATGCGTGTGGAATTCCACCTTTAGCTACAATGTCACTAATAGCTCCACTAAAAGAAGACCACCCTATGTCACTATAATCTCTCCACGGAAGCTTCAGCGAGGAGATGCTATAAGCATCCATAGAGACTAGTATTCGTGGTGCTCTAGGTAAGAGGTCTCTAGCATCTTCTGGATAAAAAAGGTACTCGCCGTGTCCTGGTTTAGAAAGAAGCGACCTAGATATCAATTCAACTACAAGTTCCTCGCCAAGATCTCTAAGATACATACCATATACACCCTTCTATACGTGATACGTGATAAGCTCAATAATTGTAAAAACGTAGTGCTTCTGAGAGAAAGCATGCTTAACTAGCTAATAACCGGCTTTATCTGTAAAGGTAAACTGGCACTTTCTCACCTTCTTCAAATCCCTCAGTATTTTCCGGTATAACGATATAGCCGTGTGTTTTTAGCAAACTTGAAATAACTCCACTACCTCTTAACATGTAGGGTTCAGCGTAGTATTCTCCATTTTTAATTGTCAGAGTAACTCTGATAATAGAAGTATACCCGGAAATATTTGGAACTCTACGAGAAAGATATGCATAAACTACTGGTCGCTCAAACCCCTCAATACCAATCCACTTAGCAATTGCAGGGCGTAAAATTAGCTCATACCCGGCCCACGCCGCCACAGGGAATCCAGATAAGTGTATAACGGGTTTACCATATATTAATGAAGCACTAGTCATTCTACCAGGTCTCATTTTAATACCTCGAAAAATAAAAGAAGAGTGTTTTCCTGAGAGTTCAGATACCTTATCTGTTTCACCAACACCCGTCCCCCCAGTAGTTATGATAATATCTGATCCTCTCTCAAACTCGCTTTTAATGGTAGCTAAAATAGTTTCAACATCATCTGATACTATGCCAGTATATCTCACCTGGAATATGCTGTCTCTTACTAGCTGAGCATATACTATATAAGTTGATGAGTTAAACTCTTTACCATAATTTAGTGAATACCCGGGTTCTATAAGCTCGTCACCTACGGCTATAAGGGAAACTTTTATTTTTCTATAAACGTGTACTACGTTTATACCTAATGAGGCTAAAGCTGCTATGTGCGCTGGTTGAAGAAGGAGACCAGGTTTTACTATTATATCGCCTTCATTTATGTCTTCGCCTCTGAATATAATATTTGAACCGGGAGCAACTGATCTCTGAACGAGTATAGTGGAGCCTTGAATTTTAACATCCTCATCCATGATTATAGCGTCAGCTCCGCACGGTACTGGAGCACCAGTATGTACTCTAATAGCGTAACCAGGCTCTATACACATCTTGCCGGGGTCTTCACCTGGTTTAAGTACACCTTTAACTATAAGCTCTATAGGGGTGAAAATAGAAGCTCCAGTGGTATCTAGTGAGCGTACAGCATAACCATCTACAGCGCTTAGATTTGTTCTTGGCCTACTTATAGGTGCTCGTATAAGCTCAGAGGCAACTCTGCCAAGTGAGTTAACTATGTGAACATGTTCAGTGCTAAGACTCACTCTCTCGTTTAAGACTCTTAAAAGCCTATTCTGAGCCTCTTCAACACTTATGAATAATTGTGGCCTCTTCAAAAAGTCACCTATTTTCAATTCTACGTGTGGTTGCTGAAATAGTTGTAAAAACCACACTGATAATTACTACTCCATAAAGTACATGTCTAAGCTCTATAGCTTGACCTATTACAAGGTAAGCTAGTAGACCAGCTCCAAATGGCTCTCCCAGAGATATCATCGTTACAAGAGAAGCAGGGTAATGTGCTAAGATATAGTTTATAAGAGTGTGGCCAAAGATCATTGGGATTATAGCTAATAGTGCAAAGTACACGTAGGTTTTTAACGAGTAGTTAAAAAGTTCTATGCGTTGTGAGAACGCGTAGAGAAATACAAATATTGCGGAGAGCATATAGGTGTATGAAGTATAATTTAAAGTGTCTTCTCTCACAATTCTCCTCGCATATCCCCCCATTTCGAAGTAAATAGAGCAGGCGACACCTCCCAGTAAAGCCAAAATAACACCTTCATTTAGTACGAGATTTTCTATGTTTAAATATAGTGCAAGTAGAGCTACACTTAAAACTAATCCGATAATTTGTACTCGTGGGGGCCTATAGTGTAAAAATAATATTTCACCTAGTAGGGAGTAGAGTGGATACATTGTTACGAGTAAAGTACTAATATATACTGGTATAATAAAGAGACTTCTCATCCAGAAAATAAAGTGAAAAGCTAAACTAAAACCTGCTATAACATGATACCATTTAATTTTCCAAAAATACATGCCCACGCCCTCACGAAGCCTCAGCGCACATAGTATAAGGGATGAGAGTAGAAGCCTCCAGAAAGCACAAGCCTCAGCAGAAGCATTGGAGAGAAGCACGAGTATACTAGCAGAACTAATAGAGATCCAAACTACAACCACTAATATTAACGACTTAAAGCAGAATACAGATCCTCTATTACTCTCATAGCAGGGAACATTTACTGCAAAGATCTCAGACATTATTGCCCAAGGCCTCATCTTTAGAACAAAATGTTGAGGAGAGTTTATAAGCTCTTGTAAAATCCTTACAAGAACCATTAGATT
>CAZMCE010000089.1:0-4305 GCA_964564855.1 uncultured Thermosphaera sp.
AAGTAGAAGGAGGCTATGAGGCTAGTTTATTTGAGAAGTGGCTTAGATCATTTAACGACGAGAAAATGTTCAATATAGCACACATATCTTACGGGTGTAATCCAGGTGCGAAGTTAACAGGCAATATACTAGAAGATGAGAGAGTGTGGGGTGTAGTAGAATGGGGTTTAGGCTCACAATCACCTACGTTTAAAGGTAAAGTAGGACCAGCAGCAACACATACTGATGGAGTGTGTATGAGACCTACTGTTATAGGTGATGGTGAGGTTATTATTAGAGATGGCGAATACATTCATCCAGAACTACTAGATTTAGCCTCTAAACTTAAACAAGCCATATAAAGGCGACTACTACTTGGTTAAAATACTCATTTTAAACCCCGTTTCAACAACTATATGGGATAATCTAGTATACGAGTACATTAAGAGAGTTATTGAGCTTACAACTCAAATTATAGTGAAAAGCATTAGAGATGCCCCACCAGCTATTGAGTGTGAGTATGATAGAGTCTTAGCAGAGCACTTAGTTGTAAGAGAGGTTATTAGTGCAAGTAAAGAGGGGTTTGATGCGGTAATTATAAACTGCTTTGATGATCCAGGACTTCGTGCTTCACGTGAAGTCTCCCAAATACCTGTTTTTGGTATAGGTGAAACTTCGCTATATTACGCTCTAATACTAGGAGATAATATAGCTATTATATCTACAGGCAAATACTCTCTAATCGCCTACCGTAGAAAAGCCCGAGAACTCGGTATTGAGGATCGTGTAGTCTATATCTCTGGTATAGAAATACCTGTTTTAGAGTTGAGAACTCGTGAGAAAGCAGTTAGAGAGGCTCTTCTAAGTGAAATTAAAAAAGCTGTTGAGAGCTGTGGAGCAGAGGTAATTGTACTTGGATGTGGTGGTTTTATAGGACTCTCAGAAGAGCTCTCACGAGAAAGTGGGGTTCCCGTGATAGATCCTACATTAGTAACAGTTAAAATTGCTGAGAGTGCAGTTAAATTAGGGTATGTGCATAGTAAAAAGTTTCTGTTAAATAGGCTTAAAACACCTTATTCTTAACTCTACAAGTTGAACATTAAGTAGGCTATTACTTTCGCATCATTAATTATGTTTTCTATTTTAGCGTATTCATTAGGTGTGTGTGCTGTATCATCTACAGTAGACCATACAGCTGCTGGTATACCAATTCTCCTAAAGAAAGTAGCTACAGTACCTCCACCTATACCGCCAATTTTGGGCGTAATACCTCTTAGTTCTTGTAGGGCTTTAGCTAGAGTTTTAACTATAGTAGAGTCTACTGGTGTTGGTGGGGCTGCATCTGATCGCTCAATAATATCTAAATCTAGTACTGGGTACTTCACATTATTAAATACTTTCTCGTACTTAGTTGATACTTGGTTAAATACCGCTCTAAAGTCATCTATGAGATCGTCTATGCTATACTCCGGCAGTATTCTACAATCATATACTACTTCATGCTCACCTGGAATTATATTCGGAGATCCCGCCGGATTTCTGACCATAGTGGGCTCACAAGTAGTTACTGGTGGGTCAAAGAGCTCGTTTCTAGCACTATACTTCTCTCTGAGAAGTTCCTCGAGAGTTACTATGTACTCAGCAGCTACTCTGTGAGGATTAAGTCCCTTGTGAGGTGTACTAGCATGAACCTGAATACCCTTAATTCTCAGTTTAATCCACACTATAGACTTCTCAGCTACTTCTATAAAGCTCCCATCACTAGTTCCATAATCTGGTACTAGTGCTACATCACTCTTACTAAATAGGTGCTTATAGTTTTCTACTAGATATCCAAGACCATACTTTGAGCCAGCTTCTTCATCACTAACAAATGCCAGTACTACTGTTCTACTAGGCTTAGTGCCCTCCTCAAAAATGGCTTTGGCAGCTATTAAGGATGAAACTAAAGCTTGACCATTGTCTTCTGCACCCCTACCATATACTCTACCATTCTTAACAACAGGCTCAAAGGGCTTAGTCACAGTCCACGCACTAAGATCTCCAGGAGGGACAACATCTAAATGTGTTAAAACCCAGAACTTATCCTCAACCCTTCCCTTAATAAATGCCAGTATATTTGGCCTAACCCCGTTCTTAGCCCTCGGATCAGGCGCGTAAATAACTTTAATGTCGTCAAAACCCCAATCTCTAATAATCTCGTAAAGAAACATCGCCTTCTCGTACTCACCCTCACCACCATAAGCTGGATTTACAGCGGGCCTCTTAAGGAGCTCAATCAGTAAGTTAACACCGTAATCTCGGAGAAGATCTATTCTCTCATATACTTTCATATCATAACCCCACATATATATCAAGATAAGAGAGAGCTAATAAGAAGAAGGAAAATACTATTTTAACTACTCGAGATCTATGAGAGCCTTGCACAATCTTACTACACACTGTCACCTAAACGTTCACTAAATATGGTAAGTCGGCTGCAATTTAAAGACACGTTCTTACTAAAGATCACAACAATCCATATGGAATAGATTTTAAATTAAGTAATTAAAACAAGGTATTAGTATTTAAAGAGATCTTTATGAGCCACGTAGTGGCGAAAACTCTCTTAAAAGGGCTTAAGAACACTGTTGAGCTTACTGTCCTAATTAAAGCAGATTTTGTTGGCGTTGAATACGCGAATAGAGAAAGAGCGTACATTACAGCTCCAGTGAGAGACTTCGCGGGGGAGTCACAGTGATTAGAGAGTCTATTATTGAAGATGAGCTCTTAGACTATGAGAGGGTACTCGTAGTTGACCTCTACAAAAACGCTAAGAAAACCCTTAAAACACAGTGTTAGTGATTTAGTGATCATAGGGCTGACAACTATAGAGTCAGCAGGACTCCTACCTGATACGAGCACTGGTAAACTCGAAAGATTGAGATGTTCCTATTTAGATACTAGTATTTCGAGTATTCTCGATGGCTAATCTTCGTGTTTTATTTTATGCTTACTTGTAGCTGGCTCTACATGTACTGTTACCTCGTATCCTAGTTCACTCTTAATTTTCTCTTCTACTAGTGTGGCTATTTTGTGTGCTTCTTCAAGTGTAATTGTGTCTGGCAGGTCTACGTGTAGTGTTACTTCTACGTGTTCACCATATCTGTGAATGTGTATGTGGTGTACGTTTAGCACTACTGGACTAGCACTCTTAGCTATGTATTTAATTCTCTCAATAATACTCTTCTCAGGAGCCTTACCGAGTAGTTCACTTGAGGCTTCAAGTACTAATTTAATAGCCGTGTAGAGTATTATTAGGGAGAGAGCTAATCCAGCAGCACCATCAAACCACCAGTACCTATTACCAATAAGCACCGCTATTGCTAGAACTCCCGTTATAAGTGCATCAGATCTGTGATGCCATGCATCACCTCTAATAGACTGAGAGCTATACTTATCTGCTAATTTAAAAGCCCACTGCGCAAGTAGCTCTTTAATAAGAGCTGAGAAAGCTAACACAACTATCAGTATTGACGAAAACATTAATGTAGATGCCTCTAGTAGTTTTCTATAGCTCTCAACACCGAGTTCATAGGCAGTAAACCCCAGTACTACTCCGATAATTAGAGATGCTATAAGCTCTGCACGTCCATGACCAAATGGGTGTTCATAATCAGGTTTTCTATAAGCTACTCTAAATCCAACTATAACAATAATCGAGGTTAAACTATCTGAGAGGGTGTGTATAGCATCAGCTACAATAGCTATTGAATTACAGAGTACTCCGTAATAAAACTTCACGGCAAAAAGCACAGTATTCACTACTATTGAAATAACACCTTCTAAGTAACCAGCTCTCTCACGATCAAGAGACACCCAAAACACCACACAGCTAACACTGATAAAAACAAAAGCCTTTAAATAAAACCAAGAGATTTTTCCAGGATTATGGAGAAGTCCACATCGATAATACTCACTACAACTGGAAGATGCTGCCCTGTTTTCGTAAGTAGAACAGGTAGTAAAGGTGCTAACTAAGATTAAAACGCCTAGTAATTAAAATAAATATAAGTATAAGAAAATACTAATTAGTGCCTCTAAGCACAGTTAAATGATACAGTTTCTTTATCAAGCTAATCCTTGATAAACTTCACATTCTCTACTGTCTTGGGAATGAAAGCAACATATGGTTAAGCTCCTCTGCACACCTCATCAAGGGCTTTTATCATTCCTTAAGCACTTTGCTTATTTAAATTTCCTTCTAATTAACTCAACTTCAGTGCTCATTGCAAACTCGACCTGCTATAGAAATTAAAACTTAAAACTCTTAAGTTTATACAGCAT
>CAZMCE010000090.1:0-4303 GCA_964564855.1 uncultured Thermosphaera sp.
AATGTGTTAAAATTAATTGTTTAGCTAAATAGAGTAGTGTAATAGGTGAGATAATTGGCGAATTTTAGCTCTATTTGTCCTTTTGAATGGAGGTATGGCTCTGAAGAAATGAGAGAAATATTCAAAGTTGAGAATCTTGTGAAAACATACTTGCTAGTTGAGAAGGTGCTTGTTGCAGGGTTAGTTAAGGCTGGACTAGCTCCAGAAAACTGTGTTGAGGTCTATGAGAAGTGTGCTTCAAACATTACGGCTAGTGAAATATATGCTAAAGAGGCTGAGCTAGGACATGATATAGCATCTCTTACATATATACTAGGAGAGAGGTGTGGCGAGTGTGGGCGATATGCACACTTAGGTGCTACAAGCTATGATATAGTTGACACGGCGTGGGCTCTGGTGATCAGTGAGGCTCTCACTATTATAAAACGAAAACTAGCTCAGGTAATTCAGCGTTTTACTGAGCTGTCTAGAGAGTATAGAGATGTAGTAATGGTTGGTAGAACACACGGTCAACACGCTGTGCCCGTAACAGTAGGCTTTAAATTTGCTAATTACGTGTATGAGCTGAGTAGGAGTTATGAAAGATTATGTGAGCTCACTAAGAGGGTTGTCAGAGTAAAAATGTCTGGTGCTGTGGGGACTATGGCTGGCTGGATGGGTAAAGGACTTCAAATTGAGGCAACTGTCTCAGAAATCCTTGGCATTGCCCCTCACGTGATATCAACACAGGTAGCTCCTAGAGACGGCTTTGCTGAGCTCATATCTTCACTAGCTATTTTAGCATCTCAACTAGACAGGTTTGCCTTAGAAGTCAGAGAGCTCTCTAGGCCAGAGATAAGTGAAATATATGAGTCTGAGCTGAGAGTAGGTAGTAGTACAATGCCTCATAAGAGAAATCCTGTCATAGCTGAGAGAATCTCGGGATTAGCCAAGATAGCTAGAACTCTTGTTATTGCAGCACTAGAGAACATACCTCTTATGCACGAGAGAGATCTCACTAATAGTAGTAGTGAGAGGGTATTAATACCCCATGCTTTCCTATTGGTGGATCAAATGTTAGAAGACACGCTTAAACTGCTTAATGTGTTATGCATAGACAGAGAGGCTATAGAGAGAAACTTGAATTTAACTAGAGGAGTTATAATGAGCGAGGCTGTTATGATTAAACTTGTTCAGAAGGGATTAGCTAGACACGAGGCACATAAGCTCCTCATGAAGATTATAAGAAACCTAAAACCAGGCGAGAACTTTGCAGAAGCTCTATTAAGAAATGAAGTAGTATCAAGACTATTAAGTTCAGAGGAAATAATAGAAACATTGAATCCTAAAAACTACCTAGGTAATTACTCGGAGTTAATAGATAGAGCCCTCATGTATGCTGAAAAAACTTTAAACAAATGTTAATTGTAACACAATATAGTACAATAATAACGTCTATAAGTTACAATTGAACCAGTGAAGGCGATCTGAGGGTCTTAACTGGTTTTCCATATATATGTATATATCGTAAATACGCATATAGATTTATAAAACTCAGCTGAGTTATATATCTCCTGGTGTGTACTTTGGCTAAGAATTGGGTTAGAGAGTTCTATGCTGCAAGATTAAAAGAGCTTTATGAACGTGGAGAATTCTGGGAGATTAAGAGAATTTTAAGTCCAGCTGGGCCTAGAGCTGTAGTTGAGGGTAAAGAAGTAATTGTATTAGCATCTAATAATTACTTAAATCTTGCTAATGATCCGCGTCTAAAGCAGGCAGCTATTGAGGCTATGGAGAAGTATGGTTGGGGACCTGGTGCTGTGTGGGCTATTGCAGGGTATCATGAAATCCTAGCTGAACTAGAAAGGAAAATTGCAGAGTTTAAGAAGACTGAGGCGGGCTTGTTCTTCCCCACGGGTTTCGCGGCCAACGCGGGAACTATACCAGCTATTGTTGATCAAGGAGATCTCATACTCTCAGATCAGTTGAATCACGGCAGTATAATAGATGGAGTGAGATTATCAAAGGCTGAGAAAATTATTTATAATCACTGCGATGTAGCAGATCTTGAAGATAAATTGAGAAAAGCTCAAGGAAAATACAATAAGATTTTAATTGCCACTGACGCTGTTTTCTCAATGGATGGAGATATAGCTCCACTGAGAGATATAGCTAAACTAGCTGAGGAATTTAACGCTATTCTCTATATTGACGACGCCCACGGAGATGGCGTGCTCGGAGATGGTCATGGAACACCAGCACACTTCGGAGTTGAGGACAAAGTGGATATACACATGGGCACTTTCTCAAAAGCTCTAGGCTCGAGTGGAGGTATGATAGGCTCTGATAGGGAGATAGTAGAATATATTAGAAATAGGGCTAGAACGTGGTTACTGAGTACTGGTCCACCACCAGCAGTCATAGCCGCGAATATCAGGGCGATAGAGATCATTATGAGCCCTGAGGGCAGAGAGCGCATTAGGAGACTACACGCAAACGCAGAGTACTTTAGAAAAGGACTTCACTCACTAGGTTTTAACACTGGGAAGAGTCAAACACCCATAATACCAACTATAATAGGTGATACTAAGAAAACACGTGAATTAGCAAAAGCACTATTTGATGAAGGAGTATTCGTAGTACCAATAGTTTATCCTATGGTTCCCAGAGGTACTGAGAGAATTAGAAACCAAGTTAACGCGGATCACACTAAAGAAGACCTAGACAAAGCTCTAGCAATATACGAGAAGTGGGGTAAGAAACTAGGAATAATATGATCTTTAGGCGGTTTTTATTGACACGTGCACTCGTTATAGGTGCAACTGGACAAGTAGGCTATGAATTAGTGCCTGCACTCAGAAAACTCTATGGAATTGACAATGTAGTTGCGGGTTATCATAGTAAGAAGCCAACAGGAGTACTACTTGAAGGTCCATTTGAGTACGTAGATGTGTCGAGTAGAGAATCTCTTAATGCCGTAATTAAAAAATATGATTTTGACGAAGTTTATAATTTAGCAGCACTACTATCAGCAGCTGGTGAGAAGAATCCACAATTAGCCTGGAAAGTAAATATGATTGGGCATTATAATGTACTCGAACTAGCGAGAGAGTATAGATTTAGGGTTTTCTGGCCGAGCACAATAGCTGTATTCGGCCCCACAACACCAAAGTTCAAGACACCACAACATACAATTATCGAGCCTATAACAATGTATGGTATTACAAAATATGCAGGGGAGCTCTTAGCAAGGTACTACGTATACAAGTATGATCTTGATGTTAGAGGTGTTAGGTGGCCTGGTATTATCAGTAGTGAGGCTCTACCTAGTGGTGGCACTACAGATTACGCCGTAGAAATGTTTTACTACGCTGTTGAGAAAAAACCCTATACCTGCTATTTAAGAGAAGATACAGAATTACCAATGATGTATATGCCAGACGCTATTAAATCAGTAATCCAGCTAATGAGCACCAGTAGATCTAGACTTAAACTCTACGTAGGATACAACGTGGCGGCTTTTAGCTTTACGCCTAAACAATTAGAAGAAGAGATCAAGAAGTACATACCAGAATTCAAAGTAGAATATAAACCAGACTTTAGACAGACAATAGCAGACTCGTGGCCTAGAAGCATAGATGATAGTGTAGCAAGAGAAGAGTGGGGTTGGAATCCTGACTGGACATTTGAAACAATGGTCAAAGACATGTTAATTAAAATAAGCTGGAAACAACGCAAGAAACTATTTTTTGAAAGTAAAACTTCTTAATTTTTTACACTTCTTTATTTAACTACTCCTCCGGCATATGCAAATACTATAGGATAGTTGAGTTTAGGATAAACTTAGGTCACTCTGGTGACTATTATAACCATATAGAGTGTTATAAAATAAGGAGAAGTATATGGGCTTTAGACTTGCAAGAGAAATCTTAGCATATGCTAAAAGCGAGCTTGACAAGGCTTTAAAGCTAAATGATGTTTTCTCTATAGAAATGTAGCTGACAAGGCTTTCTTGGCGTTTATTATAGCTGTGAATACGTACATAAAGGCTATTGGGGGTATTGGACCCTCTGCTCACAGTGAGAGGAAGAGAATTCTGAGGAGAATAAGTAGAGAAGACCTGAGAGCTCTCTACAGCGATCTCATGAAGACTCTTCACGAAGAAGCTTTTTATGAGGACGTTTTCAGCCTGAGGAGGTTGAATATGCTGTTAAAAAATGAGGATTGCATTGACACACTTGAAAAAGAAGTTATACAGAGGGGAGGGGTTCGGCTCTTATGCGGGTTTATGTAGATTGATTTCATCGCCTCATCTCTGTTCCCC
>CAZMCE010000091.1:0-4212 GCA_964564855.1 uncultured Thermosphaera sp.
GTTGACAAGAACACTGTATATAAATTTAGACGAGTTCTTATTGATAATATGGTGGTTTTTATTGTCAAGTCTAGTTTACACTGTAAAAGCCTCAAAATTAGATTTAAAAATAACTCTTGTTGAGACTACTAAGCTCTATATACACGAGGAGATTATTCCCAAAATACTCTCCTGGCTTGTAGAGAAAATTAGGAATGATGGTGTGTGGACAGATCCAGTCATCGTGGATGAGAAGACTATGATTGTTCTAGATGGTGTACACAGGGTTGCTGCGGCCGAGGAACTAGGCTTAAAGTATATACCTGTATGCCTAGTTGACTACGATAATCCAAGTATAGAGCTACATACTTGGAGTAGAGTTTTTAAGCCAGTTCGTAGAGAGAGTGGTGTTACAGTAGACTACTTAGAAGCACTCTTAAGAGCTCTGAATGCGAGTAGTTATAGAAGTGTTCATGTTTCGAGTTTAGATGTTGGCTTTAAAATGCTTAGTAGAAGAGACCTCTTGGGTATAGTAGTTTACGGTAAGAGAGTTGTCGGTATAAAAACACCCATTAGAGATATTAAAACCATATACGATCACATTAAGAGAATTGAAAACATAGCTGTAAATAAGGGTTTCACTATTGAGTATCACACTGAACAAGATGCCCTCTCACTAGCTAAATTATCAGAGAACGTGGCGCTTATACCACCTGTTATAAGAAAAGAAGAGGTCAGAGCGGTTACTATGCGCGGTGAGGTCTTTGCACATAAAGCTACTAGACACGTCATCCCAGCTAGACCTCTAAGAGTAAATGTTCCACTAAAATGGCTAACTGGAGAAATCAGCCTAGAGATAACTCAGAGAGAGCTCTTAAAGCACTTATCTGAGAGAAAAGTAAAAATCCTGCCACCTGGAACAGTGCTTGACAGAAAGTACGAAGAAGAACTATATGTCTTTGAGTAATCATAGAGCTCCTTATACTAGTACTAAGCATATTCCGATAATAATCATAATTAGCGCTGATATTTTTCTAACCCTCCTCCAATCTACCCTACTACTAATTATCTTAGTGACAAGTACTCCAAGAGTATTCACTAATACATAGCCTAATACACTACCAATTAATATGTATATTAGGTTAGTGTATAGTAATGTGAGAGAAAAGAAAGCTAATTGCGTCTTATCACCAATTTCCATTAAGAATATAGATGTAAAACACGCCACTACATTAAGCCTTGTATTTAAATTCACATTCAACTCCTCTCTACTGAGAAGCGTCCATAAACCTACCACTATGAGTAGAAGAGCCCCGAGTAAATGGAGTATGTTTAAACTAATAATACCTCTTATTAGAGAGCCAGCAACAATAACAACTACATTTGCTAGAATAAAAGCTAGAGTAGATGTTGTGAGGACTAACACATATCTCTTAGTATTTATAGCAAAAAGAAGTGTAGATAACATTGTCTTATCACCTATTTCAGCTAAAAATATCGCGAATAGCGAGCTCAAAATACTAAACTCACTACTCATAACATCACCGGTTTTACAAATACCTACTACAAATAGCTCCAAAATTAGATATACATGTAGTATATACATATAGTAGCGCGTAAAATACTCGGCCCGGGATTTGTGCTTTATGTAAATACTCGTGAAAACTATTTAGCTACATTTTCTTGTAGTATATTTTCAAGTAAAATGGTAACCATGAGAGTATACTAATAAGCTCAGGTATTGCCGCACCTGAAGGAGTTTTAGCTATAAAGTGCAATGCCCACACAACTAGGGATATAGTTATTAGTAGTACACCTATAACTCTCACAGTCAATGAAAGCTTCTTGTCTAAAATACACATTAAGATGAATATTAGAAGTCCGAGGAAAAAAGCTACAGAGACAGCGAAGTGTAATCCTCCATACACTTCATCAAATACTCCAATAAAAATTAACATTACAGTCAAGTAGATTAGTGTAATATTGTAGTGTATTCTCACATCTCTATTAGTTATAGCAATAGTGTAGGCTAAGAGCCCTCCGAGAACTAGACTGCGTTGAATAGTGGTGCAACACTACTACGTTTAGCATGGCCTAGATCGCTCAGAGCATTATTCACAATACTAAACCAATCAGACAATACAGCCGCTACAAGTATTGAGATAAGAGGTATAATTATAGATAATAAAACAATCTCTTTCTTCATATATTTAGCTCACCACTCACAATAAAAAGTATTCTTAGCGAGTAGGTTAATTAGTTTACAGTTTGTTTTTTACTGTAAGAATTAAAATTAATAATAGTAGATAAGCTCTCTTCACAATATATTGTCTTGGTGTATTTATTGAAGACTTCTCTACGTGTTAAGTGTAGTAGATGTGAAAAAGATGCTGTGATTAGAGTGCCATATGCCAAGTTAAATTTGTGTAGAGAGCACTATGTAGAGTACTTTGAGAAGAGAGTATTAAAGACTATTGAGAGGTATAAGATGTTTAGAGATACAAAGAAAGCTCTAGTAGCCCTTTCAGGTGGTAAAGATAGCTTAACAGTACTACATGTTCTTGCTAAATATAGAGATATATTTAGAGTACAAATCGCCGGGATACACTTAGATCTAGGTATAGGCACGTACTCCGAGGAGTCTCGAAAAACTGTTTTAAAGGCCTGTAGAGATCACGGTATAGATTGCTATGTTATATCTCTCAAAGACTTACTCAATTACACGCTTCCAGAACTAGTAGAAAAAACTAAGAGAGCGCCTTGTAGTCTCTGCGGGTTACTTAAGAGATATATACTTAACACTGCGGCCCTCGAGTGGGGCTATGATGTCGTGGTGACAGGACACCACATGGATGATATACTAGTTTTCAGGCTTAAAGAAATACTAGTTGGGCGTAGAGAGAGCGAAGTATTAAAACTAATACCCTATGTACAGAGTGTTCAGAGATTATACGCTGCGAGAGCACGACCACTCTACGAGACATATGAGTGGGAGATAAAAGTATATAGTGAATTCTCAGGGATAAAACATGTCGAAGTAACTTGTCCATTTAAATACAGAGATTTAATCTCTGTCAATATAGCTGAGATGTTAGAAAAAATCGAAAAAGAAGTTCCAGGCTTTGAGATAACATTAGCAAGAAGATTCGCAAGAAAAACTCCGAGAGAGAGTAATGAGGTAGCTATACCATGTAAACACTGTGAAATGCCATCATCTAGTGGAGTATGCGCCATCTGCAAGTTAACAATGAGAACTCATGGAAAACCCATGGGCTCTGCTATAAGAGAAACTCTGAGAAATAAGAGTACTACTCGTCTGAATTAACTAAATTCCTGAACACAATTAAAAATACTCGTGTAAAAGGTTTTCTTTCTCGCTTGATCTAAGCTAAGAGGTACTTTAGCGTGATTAGTAGTTTAATTAAACCAAGGAGTTTAAGAAATCATACACTTATATAAATATTCAGCTCTCTAGCTTAGATTAAACAGAAGCTTTTAGTTGAAATACTTGTAGAATAAATCTATCAAATAGAATTTAAGAGTTTGTGAAAACATTCATATTGCTCTAGCTATTAATCTTTACTAATAGTGATGGTAATTTTGCTCCATGTTGAAGATACACCTTTTAAGGTAGATACTAGTCCTTGTAGTGTTGAATTAATAATGCTCTTAACGAAGGGGTTTAATGGGATTTCTACGTCATCTACTACGAGCTTAATACCCTTACTCATTACTGGACACCAGTAAGTTCTTCCTCTAATATATGCCTCTACGAGCTCTCTACACTTAGAGTAACCACACATACCACAATCTGTTCTAGGCGTTTGCTCTAAGTAGTGTTCTAGTATACGGGCCTCAACTAGTTCAATGAGCTCGCTGAGCTCGCCTTCTCTAAACACTTTTAAATCTACACTACTAGTAATGCTGATCTGACCTGTGACTACAACGGCCAGCGGCTTAACTTTAGAATCTAATATAGTCTTTAACTCCTCACTACTAGAAACAACTACTATTACATCGCCTAAACGGCTCTCACGAAAACCCTCAACAACTATAACAGGTGTTCTCGCGTAGACAACAGCATCTTCAAGTATGTCTCTGTGACTCTTCACGTAAATTACTACTAGCCCACTAGATGATACAACTACAATGTCGGCACCACTCTCAATATACCTCTTAGAGTCTTTCTCCTCTAAGCTCACCGAACTAACAGCGTGTTTCACAACACCTACT
>CAZMCE010000092.1:0-4192 GCA_964564855.1 uncultured Thermosphaera sp.
CACGCTAAGAGGGTCTTTATCTAGGATAATGAAGTCTGCGAGTTTACCCTGTTCTAGTGTTCCAATCTCACTCTCACTTCTAAGTAGTCGCGCTGATCCTTGAGTATATGCATATAGAGACTCCAGTAATGTGAGCTTTTCACTCGCTGTATCCTCGTAGTAGGGAACATTATCATATCTACCTCTTGTAATCGCTGCATAAATAGTCTCCCACGGGTTTACTGGTTCAACAGGAGCATCTGTTGAGAACCCTACTAGTAAACCACTGGTAATTAGTGTTTTAAAGCGGTATAGCCACTTAATTCTCTTTTCCCCTACTCTACTCTTAGCCCACCAGTCTGATAATACGAAGTGTGGTTGTACTGAAAGAGCTGGATTAAGCTTCTTTAACTCCTCGAGCTGGTCATCACGTACTAGTGAGGCGTGTTCAATTCTGTGTCTCAACTTCTCTGGCTTAATATAGCTAAAAGCATCTAGTACTGCGTCTAGAGCTCTATCACCAATAGCGTGTACAGCTACTTGTAATCCAATATCATGTGTTCTCTTAACTAATTTCTTCAATTCCTCAGGCTCTAGTAGAGGAACTCCACTAGTTGAGGGGTCATCTGTGTATGGCTCACTAAGCCACGCTGTCCTTGGGCCTAGAGCGCCGTCGGCAAACAGCTTTACACCCATAATTCTCAAGTACTCGTCTCCAAATCCACACTTAACACCAATTTTATCTAGTATACCTAGAATGTCTACATCTCCATCTCTATGATAAAGATAAAGCCTCACACGCACTCTCAGCTCTCCACGCGACCACAACGACATAAGTGCTCTCAATACTTTTAAACCACAACCAGCTACACCTATAGTTGTAACTCCCATAGAGAGCAAGTGATCCTGAGCGGTCTTAATGAACTCAACATAGTCTCTAGTAGTTAACTCACTCTTTACTCTCTCCCTCACATACTTCAACGCTTCTTCTAATAAGACACCTGTAGGCTCTCCTCTCTCATCTCTGAGAATACCAGGTAATCCGCTCTCAGCTACTCTTGACGCCAGGAGTGCACGTGTGTTTACAACACCGGCATGTAGACAAATCCTCGTTAAGAGAACAGGTCTTTCACTTACAGCCTCATCTAGATCCCATCGTGTAGGCCACCTCTTCTCTGCGAACAACTCCTGATCCCATCCGTGACCTAGAATCCACGTAAACTTAGACTTAGAAGCATAATCTCTAAGTTTTTCTCTAAGCTCACTTATACTCCTAGTTCCTCTCAAATCTAGTGTTGAAAGAGCTAAGCCGAGTGTGTCGAGGTGTAAGTGTGAGTCTATAAAACCAGGCATTACAGTCTTACCAGCTAAATTTACTACTTCACCTCCAAGACTCCTCGCGAGCTCAAGAGCTCTCTCAGCTGAACCCACGTAGAGAACTCTCCCACCATAAATAACGAGACCACTCTCAACTCTAAGCGGTGTGAAAGAAACATAGATCTTTCCATGCACAAAAGCCTTTACGCTCACATAACACCACCTAGTTCTCTAGTTCTATATTTAACTCATCTATAAATTTCGCAAAGATCTCTTTAGGTACTCGTGCACCTGCAGCTAATGGGTGTCCTCCACCGTGAATACCAAGTCTTCTACTCAGCCTCCTCAAAATAGTGTCTAAATTGTACTCACGACTACTTCTAAGACTCATAACTAATATGTCTTTACGCTCCTCGACACCTACACCTACTTTAACACCACCATATATTCTAGCGTAATTAGCAGCTCTACCAACACTACCAGGTGGGTTAAACACATATGCTACTTGACCAGTAATCTTGAGGTTCTCTTTAACCCAGATTCTCAATTTCTCGTCGAGCTCAGCTTGCTTAATACTCCTCACTACGAGTTCTTGCATTTGACTTGGAAGCATATTTCTCGCTAAGTGCTCTACTACAGCTCTCTTAAACTCATAGTCTCTCTTAGCACCTTCAAGACCCTGGGACACAATACCCGCCTCTAGGAAAACTGATCTCCTGTCCCACTTCCACAGCTCACTCTTAACCCAAGATGTCTCGTCAAGGTAGTCGCAAATAGCGCCATAAAGTGCTACTCTACTATACTCTCCATTCAAACCTAGCTCGTGAAAATATCTAAATGTGAGCTCTGAAGCTGAGCAACAAGTATCGTGAACCCAGAGTACTCCTCGCGGCACAGTAAAGTCTTCGGGTAGTGGATGGTGGTCTATGTAAATAACAACCCCCACACTAGCATATTCCTCTAAGACGTTAGTAAGCTCACTCGCATGTAGCTCATTAATAGCAATATCTACAATTACAACTCTACTACCCCTAGATGCGAACTCCCCGAGATCGTGTAGTAGACCAACAGGGTGCGTAAAGTAGACTGAGACATCACACTGAGATTTCAAAAAGCCCACGGCTAGTGCAGCTGAACACACGCCATCACCATCACCATGAGCTAGAATAACACACTTCTCCATAGAGAACACCTAGTCAAGAGTATCTTAGATGTCAGAGGTATATTTAATTGAAGTATCCATGTAGGTTAAGAGAAAACTTAATAAGTAATCCTGACAGTACACAGCTCTCACCTTATGATCTCACTCAACTCAGCTATAATTTCCTCTTCACTCTTACCACTCTCAACAAGCTGGTGTTCAGCGTATCCCTGCTTCCTCTCCTGCCTGCTAAGCTTCACTTGAACGTACTCAACAGCTCTCCTAGTAGGGTGTCCAACAATATTTACATATGCTCTAACAATAGCCGATACAGTTGCCTCTTGTAACACTAAAACCTGGTCTCTAAGCACTAATAATAGTCTCATGTGATTATGACCTTGAGGAATAAAACCAATAATTTTTAAAACATCACTATTCCTATACACCTTAACATTTACACTACACATTAAAAATAACCCTAACCAGCCGTTTACAAGTTGTGGGAAAGAGAGTTGTGAAAACTAAAAATGAGTTAATTGCTTATAACTCTTATATCTATTGACTTGTCTGTTTTAGTATTGCTATACCTCTCTCTAGTCTAGGTCTCAGAGTTATAGTCTCCCATAATCTCAATTTGTGATAGTCGTCTTCAGGTCCCAAGTAATCTACTTGTGTATCTACACCTAGAACTAAGTCTATCACGTGTGGATTAGCAGAGATCACTATAGCCACGTCATCTGGTAATATTGGTGTTGAGACAACTTCTTTTACAAGGCTTTTAATTCTTGTCAACTCCATTACGCCAGTTTTCTCGTGAACAGCCATTAGCTTCACATATCTAGAGGGGCTTACAAATAGTATAAACGGCTCACGAGCACCACTCTCTACTATTCTAGCAATAGCATTTGCCACATCACTTACAGCTGATCCTGGAATATCCCAAGAGCTCATTTCAACTCTCACAGCGCCTCTGAGACCTAGGAGCTTCTCGAGAATAAACTTATCTTCTAGCGTGGCGAATTCAACAGCAGCTCTATAAGCGTCACCAAGCTCTGGAACTTGTTTAAACTGCTCTGCGTAGTCTACAGCTCTCTGAGTAACTTTAAACACTACAGAGATCTCACTAAGCGGTAGAACACTCCGAGCTCCACCAATAGGCTCAATACTAATAGCATCAACACCTCTACCAACTCTAACAATTGATATAAACTTCCTGAATACTCTACTAGTATCAACAACTCTCACAACACTCTCAGAGACAACTTTCCACACATTAGTAGTATTACTTAGAGGTGCTTGTTGACCAATAGGATCTCTCACTTCAAGACCAGTAAGCTCTTTAACCTCACTAGCACCCTTTACAAGCTCTTCAACCTGCTCCTGATCAAGAGTTTTTAGAAGAGCTAAAAATTCGCCAACGTGTGTTTTCTCCTCTTTAGCAATATCCTCAAAAACCTTCCTATACTTTTCATCTTCAATAGCCCTAGCTAGCTGTAAGTACAAGTTTATAGCATCGAGCTCAGCAATAATTGAGAGTCTAAGAGCCTCAGCAAGCTCCTCTCTAGATAGTTTTCTCCCGGGAGGAAGTTCAAGTGGATGTTTAGACATCAATTCTCAGCTCACCTAGTAATACATGTACAACTCATAGTATTTAAAATTAAATAGTACACTAAGATTACATTGAAATCTTAAACAGAGCTCTATTAGTTCTACGCTTAGCTAGTAATCAAGTATTACAGGGTGATCTATCGGCAG
>CAZMCE010000093.1:0-4147 GCA_964564855.1 uncultured Thermosphaera sp.
TAATATATACTAGCTTAGCGCCTAGTACTAAGTCTAGTAGTATATTGCCCTGAACATCTGGTTTACCAGGTGGAGTAATTAATGCATAAACATCTAAGCCAGCTCTCCTAGCAGCAGCCGCAGTTAATCTCACGTGATTTGAGTGAACTGCTCCACGAGTTACAACTACATCACAATTTCTCCTCAAAATATCTGCTATTACAAACTCTAATTTTCTAGCTTTATTACCACCAAGAGCTAATTCCATAACATCATCGCGTTTAATATAAAACTCTACTCCAAGTTCTCTACTAAGACCACTAGCTCTTTCAAGTGGTGTTAGAAGGTCAATAAGTCTAAATCTTGGATACTCAAAAACCCTCCAAATCAACACAAACACCAGACTACAATAGTAATACACAGCAATCTCTATAATTTCTATAATAATATTTGTAGATACAATGAGTTTTCAGAAACTCCACTAATATGAGAACTCGAATTATCAACTCAAGATCACAAATGTGTAAAAGCTCCTGCTAGTTTTCCAAGTAGAGCTCTTAGACTTCACTAGAACTCCGAATTTAAAGGTAAAGTTGATAATTAAATATAGCGTAGTAAATACATAGTAGAAGTAGAGGTGTACTTATTGCTTAAAGCTACTTACTTTCTACTACTATTACTAGTCATATTCGCTACTTTAGCTGGAGGCTCTGACCTCGTAGAGATCTACGTGTATAGTGATAATAGCGTAGTTGTCAAGTTTACTCACACCTCAATACTGCCAACTAGTAGTGTTCATGGAGAGCTAAGTGTATTGTTAAATATAGTAGGTGTAAGTGACTTTACTATTGAAGCTTACGGCTCATTAAATTGGAGCAGTAGAGAGGAGCATATTCTAGAACTCTACGTGGAATTTAGAGAAGATATGTGTGAAAACAGTACTTGTAGAGCTCTCATCACAGTAAACATGACTACTAGTAGTGAGCGAGGTGTACTAGCAATCTCTACTACAGAGCCTCTTGTAAATCTACTAGATACTTCAAGTTTACAGGGCACTGTACAAGGTAAACTACTTATTAAAGGTACTGGTGTCTACGAGGACTTAATTGCCGCTCTCACTAAACTTAATGGTGAGAGTTTACTAGAATACCTAATACTCCATAATATTTCGGGAATCCTCTTTGAACATTTCTCCACAACTACTTACAATATAGGTGTTCTAGTTGAGTTTAGACTTAAAATTGATATTCCGAGAACACTAAGTTTAACCGAGATTAACTTGAGCGCTATTAAAAAACTACTCAGAGAACACCCCCCTATAGGAGGGTGGAGCAGATTATACCTACGTAGTAGTGGTGGAGGATTAAAGTTTAATTTAACTTCTAGTTCTAGCATAGATATTAACATGTACTTAGAGCTTTTACATAGAGCTTATAGTGTAATATGTGAATTAGTAGGGGAAATCACTATACCCTATCCTCTCAAAGTGTTATTTAACTTCAAACCAGATTTCACCAGGTTCTACAGGCTACTGAGCATCTTCAGCGAGAAGTTTAATCTGACTACTTCTATTGGATACATTAATAGCACTGTGAGTAGGGGTCAATTAATCGTTGAGGTGGAAACACCTAGAATTAGAGGTAAAAACGCTACTACACCCATAGAGACATTACTAGCTCTCTATGAGTTTTCAAAAGAAGTTAGCAAGGAGTTAAATTACCCAGTATTATTAAATAGTAGAGTTAGACTTAAACCTGAACCTGGACTAGTAGCATTAATTAATAACACTGAAGTAACTGAAATTACATTTAGCGATATACCGCGGCTTGAGATTACTACAAGGAGGGAGATGTGGGTTCCTCATGTAGAAATAGTCCTAGTAGCTGTGTCTATTATAGTACTAATTATATTGGGAATACTTGTTTTGAAGCATATTAGGGTTAAATTAACTAGAATTTCACTACGTAGAGTACTCGGTTACTCTCTACTAGTCTTCATAACACTAAATACTATTATAGTTGCAGTGTATGGAAGTGTTAAAAGTCAAAGTAATCTGGAAATAAATAATTCTCAGAGTGTTGTATGGGATTACAGACCTGGGGTTTCAGTTAAGGGTTTTGAGAGTTGGCAGGACTATTCTGGCTACGTGCCACTTGTGGATCCAGTAACTGTGCCTGTATTTGTAAATGCTCTTTCTAACAATATAAGTGACTCTAAATACCCAATGATTATAAATACTGTTAGAGTAGAGCTTCCACGTGGAGAGTTCTCTAAAATACTTGCAAGAGTTGAAGTTTCAGTTGAGAGTATTATTCCAGGTCGTCCTGGAGTAAACTATGATAGACCTCTCTGGGTTTTTATTGAAGGTATTCCATTAGTAGTTGGAACTACAGCTCAGAAATCAAATTACGTAGTAGTTGTTGACGTAACACATCTCTATCCACTACTAGTTAATAGTGTAAGGGAATTTACATTACTAATGCGTAATTGGATTATGCCTGAGAAAGGTTTAACAGGATATTTTAAAGTAAACATTACATTACTTTACTATCCAGGTAAGCAACCTGATAATACACCAGATATTATTATTCCAATTTGGAGTACTGGTAGAGAGTGGATTACTATTGATTCTTCAAAACCTACACTTACATGGACTATAACCTTACCTACTAATACTACACAGGCATATCTATACCTCTACTTAGAGGGTGCTTCACGTGAAGAATTTTGGTGGATGAGTACTCCAATAGAGAGACTTGTAATTACATCTTCTAATAACACTACAATAGCTGTTACACAGCCATTTCCATTCATATATACTGGTGGTATAATACCCTACTTCTGGCACCCGGTTCCAGCAATAAATACTTACGCATTTCACCCATTAATAATTGATATTACTCCATACCTTTACTATCTAGTTAGAACAGGTAATTTAACAATAACTATGACTAATATTGGAACATACTGGTTTATTGGAGGTTTTCTTGCCTTAAAAACTACTAGTGGAGAAGTTAAATATGAGTTTCTGGGTGATAATCCACTTATTATTAGAAGAGAGGAAAACACTACTAGTAGTGGTGTAGTTACATATACTTCTACAGTTGAATACACTAATACTGCTAAATTAAAAATCACTACTAATAATAACACTTACATTTATACTACAATTTACCATATTATGTTGAGGGGTTCTCAGAGACAAGTGGGTGGATATTCAGAATTCATACTTACTCAAAAATGGTATTATTCTAGTAGTTGGTTAAACTACAATGCAATATACAGTGCTATCTCCACGTTTAAAATGAATCAGAGTAAACTTGTAGAACCTGAAGCACCATTACATAGTGCTTCACCTGAAAGCCCTGTACCAGCTAGAGTGAAAATAGAGGTTACAGTAAATCATGAATATAATTATACTCAGAGTTTGAGTAGTAGTGTAGAGACTACTACTATTATAAATAGTACTCAGCTACTTAAAGCTACTGGTAAAGTAGAACTCTACGTGTACTATACTACGCCTACAAGTTACGTAGTGAGAAATGTTAATTATGCAGATACTGAGACTTATAAAACTATGATTTATAGTAATGAGAGATCTGTGAGAATATTTGAATATACAATACCGATACTCACCTATACTTACTATAGGTATACAAAAGCTACTACTACATACCCACCACTAAGGAGTAATGTGGTAGAGGATACTCTAACATTAAACTACGCTGAAACCACATTACACACTACTAGATTAACACTGCACATACTCTACACACTTAACACTTCAAGACTAGAATTACTAGTGGTTTCAAAACTACTTAAAGTATTACTATCTAAGTATACTCAGTAACACGTGAGAAAAACGTACATCTCTCACTGTGTACTAAGTAGAGAAGGCTGAGTGGAGTGGGAAGAAAGTAAAAATCGTAGTGGGTTTATTAGAGAGGTGGTGGTGTGGGCGGGGTTGTTGGTGGTGCTGGTGGTGCCATCTCAGCTTTTCTAATACTTTTACCTAGAGCTATGTAGAGCAGTATCCACGCTATAAAGCCAGTTATTGGAATAAAAATGCCAATAATGAATAATATAGCTGCTGCAAGGTATAATTTATTCTTCTCTATATCGTGTAGTTTAAATCCAAGTATTATCGTGCCCACATAGCCGAGTATTA
>CAZMCE010000094.1:0-4124 GCA_964564855.1 uncultured Thermosphaera sp.
GCAATATCTCTTGCTGAGATAGCAATAGCTAATATTAGAGAGTATTTGAGAAGAGCTCTTGAAGAGTCCAGTAATCTTGAAGCTAGAACAAGACTACTCTACGCCTCTGTGTTAGCTGGTATTAGTGTAGATATTACTGGTGGATCTCACTTAAATCACGCCATAGAACATGGTTTTAGCGGCTTAAACCCAGAACTACCTCACGGTGCAGGACTTGCTATGTTTGGGCCCATGGTAGTATACTATACTCATAAAGTAGTCCCAGAAATCTCTGCTAGACTACTAAGAAATATAGATCCCTCTATTAAACCTACTAGTGAAGACGCTGAGAGAGCTAAGAGAGCTGTAGAGGAGATTCACGGATTTAATGAGAGGCTTAGTATTTATAATATTAGTGAAAAAGGATATTGGGAAAGCCGTGGACTTTATTGTGAAGACTATTATTGAGAGATACTATGTATTAATACCATTCCCGACTAGTAGAGAGCTTGTTCTAAGTATAGTTAAAAGTGTACTGTGATTTTTTAAATACTGTGTACACTGATTATTCTTTACGTGTATTCACCTTGATTTAGATTTAAAAAGGCATTTTGCATACTAAATATATCACCTGGTGAACTCTGAGAATTGCATATAGTATGGATAATGTTCTTTGTAAATACGCTTTCAGCTATCTTAAAAGCTACTAGCACCACTTGGACTAACTCTGCAAGTGTATTTGTAGACATGCTTAATGATCTCGGTGACGCTGTAGGATTAGGCTTAATACTAATGGGTTTGAGATTAAGTAGCAGATCTAGTAGTATTACTTATCCCTATGGTACTCGCAGAGCCCTGTATGTCCTAGGCTTAATAGCTATATCTATTTTCAGCGGCGTTATCTTTACAAGTGCTATTTATAAAGTCATTGAGGCTCTTAGTGGTGAATACTTAGTCTACTCGGAGAGGGCTGCTCGTATACTCTTTACACTAGCATTTATAATTAACTCAGTGAGCTTAATTCTGCTCTACCGAGCTTTAAGAGGAAATTCTAATAATCCAGCACTAGAGGGTACTCTACTAGATGCTGTCAGCGACTTCTCTGCAAGCACGCTTGCTCTACTAGCACTATTCACTGAGAGCACTATACTCGACGTTACTGGTGGAGTAGTAATATCACTAGTTATTTTAATATCAGCTCTTTCAATAGGCTATAAGTACTACCAGGTCCTCGTAGGTAGGTCTCCACCTAGAAGCATTATGAAGAGTGTTCTCGAGAGAGTACTCAGTATTCCCGAGGTGAAAGATGTAAACGTCTTCAACGCTATGATGATCACAGAGGACGAGTACATGCTCATACTCGAAGTAGAGGTTGATAAGAGCTTAGATGTCATTGACACTGAAGAGCTCTCAGCGAGAATAGAGAACACTGTGCGAGCTGTTGAACCAAAATTTAAACACATAGTTGTAGAGTTTGTTGCTGAGAAAAGAGAACCTAAGACCTATAAGTTTATTATGAGAGAGCTAGAGAGCACACATGAAAAGCGTGTTTAATCTTCACCAGTATTTTCAGTTTTTCAGAGTTTTAGCAGTATTAGTAGGGATATAGTGTTTAGTATTCCTATAGTTAGTGAGAGATGTGTTAAACCTAGAGTTCTAAGTGCTTGTGACGAGGTCAAAGCACCAATAAAGCTTGCTATTTCACCGAGAACCGTGTACGCTGTAAGTTTCTCGCCACTTGTGAGTTTCAAGTAAGCTGTGTACATAGAAATATCTATCGTGACGCCACACACGTAAATTAGAGATAGAAGTACTGAGAGTAGTTGACTAGGTGGTTTTAAAACTAGTAGTGTGTAAATACTAAATACTCTAACCACAATAGCAATACCAAGAGCTGTTCTACTAGTCTTACTCACTGGTATTATAGCTAGAAGAGTCGAGGCTAAGATTTTACTAAGCCCATATAGAAGTAATACGCTCTCTGTCTTTAGATTCATTATATTTATGAGTATATATGGTAGTGGTGTAAATAAGTATTCACTACTAATTTTAAAAAGCACTAGTGAAAATATGACTAAGCTTACTCCACTACTAGCTCTCCTATACAGTGAGCGTGCTTTCAACCACGTGGTATTCGTGTAAGAGTCTAGTGATGACAATATTAGTAAATTGTCTATTGGAATTAAGCCTACAGCTACGTCTCTCTCTATCTTCTCTACTAGCTTAGTGAGCCTTAAGATAGGTTGTGGTATTATTAAGTAAACCAAGAGACCTGTGAGTATACATAGTATTAGGAGTATAATAGAATATGTCAATGTAAATACTCTAATCCAGAGAGCCGAGAGAAGCACGAGAAATAAACCATCCAGTAGAATAGTAGCTACTGAAACACGTCTATTAATAGAACTCCACACATTACTAAAATAACTCTCTACAATACCGGTCTGAACGCCCACTCTACAATAAATAAATGCTATTGCGTGAAGCATATACGAAACATAGAGAAATACTCTGCTCGTGTAAATTATAGATAAGTAAGTCATCACTAAGCTCTTAGAGAGTAATAGAAATCCTATGAAAACTAATCCCTTAGAGTACCCACGTTGAGACATTACCTCAGTGTGTCTCGATGAGAATAATATGACTAGAGTCCACAGAGCATTGAGTAAAGCAACTTCTTGTAGGTTAAATTTGAGAATTTTAACAGCTACAATATTAACTAACAAGTCTAGAGAATTCACCAGAGCTAGTAGTAGGCTTGTAACATAATACCACACAGTAAACACCAAGAGTCAGAGTCTGTATAAGTAATGGCATGGTAAGTGATTTTAAGATAGGAAATTCTAGTAGTCTAGTATTATATGAATTAGGCTTCACAAAACCGGGATTAGGGGGAGAGGGAAAAAACGTAGAGTAGAGCAGTGTGTTTAACCTAGTAGCCCTCTCCAGTATGCTACTTCATCGCCAGTTGTTGGACAGGGGACTTCTACTTTGCCTTCTCTTATTAGCTTCTCTAGTTCACTGACAGCATCCCATATCCATGGTGGTATAGACTCTCTCATTTCTTTAACTTTTTCCTTAATGTCTTCTGGTGGCATTGGGAGTACTTTCTTCCCTAATAGCTTTTCAGCTTCAATACCCATTTGTATAAATTCATCTAGGTCTGCTAGTGTGCTCACAGAGATGCCCTCCATGAGCTCTCCAGCAATAATAGTGCCTATACCTAGTATTAGTGTTCCATTATACTGTTTAACAATATCTTTAAATAAGCCCTTCACTACTAATCTAGCCGCGTAGTAGACTCCTCTATCAACCCTCTTCATCATACTAGCCACCACAAAGCCTGGATTAATCCAGTCCTGGTTAGCGTCAACACCAATCCAGAATGGGGGACCCATTGTGAGACCTTTTGCTTTAGCTATTTCCTCTACAGCCTGGTTAATGCCTAGTCCTAGAGGACCTGCAATGTTGTATACAGCTACAGCTCCCTTAGCGTACATTTCTTTAGCAGCTAAGTAGCCTTTAGTTATGTCACTAAATGTACCAGTATATGTCCAGAGAACTCTCTCTTTTACAGGTGTGTTTAGAATATTATTTGGTACTTTAAGCTTAGCCTCGTAGAGATCGGGTTTATTTTCTTTAAGCCATGTTAATGACCAATTACAACCCCACTTATAGCCGATTTCAAACTTCCACAATACTGGAATTTCTATTCCGAGCACGGCGCCTATGTGTGGGTAATCGTAGAAAGCTGCTAGTAGACAACCAAGAGCCCCTACAAGCGCACTCCCCTTATGCTCCTCGAATTTAATGTCGAGGAGATTTGGTAATGGATATTTGTCTGGATATTTCTCCAAAATAATACTCTGAGAGAAAGTATCTATACCAGCAAAATACTTATCTGGGAATTCTAGAGCTACTGTTGCTAATGCGTCACTTAGTAGAAATCCAACGCCTACAATGAGTATAGTGTCGGGGTCTTTAGCAGCGGATCTCAAATTAGGAATATAGTCTTCTTCCCTATAGCTAATAAATTCTAGGACTTCAAGCCCAAGATCTCTAGCAGCCTCGTCAGCTCCTTTAAACGCCATATCGTTGAAGCTTAGATCCCCTCTACCACCAATATCTGATACTACAGCTATTTT
>CAZMCE010000095.1:0-1389 GCA_964564855.1 uncultured Thermosphaera sp.
AAAATTAAAATTTGTTTTGTATTGAAGTAGTCGTAGTGAGTATGTGTAGTATTGAGGGGAGGGATGGATATTTGTACTATCAAGTTGCTGTTGCAGTATTGTTTGCTATAACTATAGTTTTAATAGCTCTAGGTGTTGAGAGATATAAAGTAGCTATTATTGTAATAACTGTTCTCTTGGCTACTCGCACTGTTCTTTTTGAGGATTTAGTAGTGTTTGTTGATTGGGATGTTATAGGCTTAATTATATGTATGAGTATTTATAGCATTATACTAGAGATCTCTGGATTTGCTAAGTGCGTTGCTTATGGAATAATGAGTAAGGCTAAGAGCCCCTTAATACTACTTTACATAGCGATCCTACTCTGTGGTATTATTAGCCTTGTTCTCGAAAATTCTATTACAGTATTTATATTTGCACCTATAGCCTTTGAGATCACGTCTATACTTGGTTTAGATGTGAGAAAACTATTAATAGGAATGGCACTAGCCGCTGGAATGTCTGGTTCAGCTACAATGATAGGAGATCCGCCAGCTATTATAGTTGCTGGTCACTATAATCTTGCATTTACAGACTTCATCATGTATGAGTCTAGGCCTTCAATGTTCTTTATAACATTTATTCCAATGATTATAGCAATAGCTTTACATGTCTTATATAACTTTAAACACTTGAGAGGAAAACAATTAAATGTAAATAGAGTAGTAGTTCAAAACGTAGACAAGGGGTTTGTTTTAGAAACGGCAGTATTCTTGTTTATTAAAATAACTTTATTAAGTTTGAGAAAAGAGCTAAGAACACCACTAGTGTTAACAGGTTTAATAGCCCTAATAGGACTATATATGACAAGACTAGTTTTACACAGAGATTTCGAGTGTATTAAGAAATCTATTAAAGAGGGGTTAGATTATAAACTCCCCTTATTTCTAGTAGCAATTTTCTTATTGAGTAATTCTCTAAAGAAATATGGAGTTACAGATGTCATAGCAGATTACGTGATAAAACATGTGGGTATAAGTGTAACTACTCTCGGTGTAACATTATTTGCTATTTCAGCAGCACTATCAGCTCTTATAGAGAATATCCCTGTAACATTAACACTTATACCAATAGTAGACTCTATAGCTATGAAAGTAAGAGTAGATCCATTAATACTCACATGGGGTATTTTATCGGGTCTAACAGCTGGAGGAGGTTTCACCTATATTGGTAGTGGAGCAAATGTCGTAGCTGTACATATATTAGACAATAGAGGCTTTAAAATCACATTTATGGATTTCATAAAAATAGCCTTATTATTCAATATATCAAACACCATATTAGTCTTAACACTCTACACTTCTATCTGGCTAAGGTGATATTAACCTCTTATGTTTTTTATACCTCCTA
>CAZMCE010000095.1:1489-4044 GCA_964564855.1 uncultured Thermosphaera sp.
ACTACGCTTAGTGCTACTAGTGTTAAGAGAGCTAAATTTGCTTATTCTCTAGCTCTTACTATTGAACTCTGTGGGTGGGGATTGTTCTTCGCTTTTTCTACGCGCTATATTGCAGTAGAGCTTAATGGTGGTACTAAGTCTGTGTACTTGTTTACGGGTGCTAATTGGGTATTTACACTACTAGCTGTGTTTTCAAGCTCCATGGCCCTTCTCCTCGGTGAGAGACGTGCTACTCTCTTAGGTCTCTCAGCTATACCACCATTACTCTCTAGTGTGTTTTTAAGAGATCCATTTATAGTAGCACTCATACTCTCTACTACAAGTTTTTCGTGGGCTATTTCATGGCCTATTATACTTAAAGTAGTGTTCTCGAGAACTACTCACGGTTTTGGCAGAGAGTATAGTATGTTTACTGTGGGTACTGGAGTAGGATTTCTAGTTGGCTCTCTCTTAACAGGTCTACTCTATGCTGCTGGAGGTGTGTGGTTAGTTTACACTGTAATAGCTGTGCTCATAGCTATTTCCTACACTACCTACTATGTATACTATACTCCAAGTAGCAAAGAGCCCCTTCACGGTTCGAATAGGGGTCTCCTTAAACTACTAAAATACACTCTCCTAGTTGTATGCCTAGTCGTGTTTAGCCGCGAACTACTATACGCACATGCACCAATTAAGATAAACACGGAGCTTGAAGCCCTAGCACCAGGTTATAGTGAGTGGCTTTACTACTTACTCTACGGAGTAGTGTTTTCTGGTGGAGCAGTAATATCACCTCTAATAAGAATACTCGTAGGTAACCTTGTAGACAAGTACGGGTCTACTAAGATCATAGTACTGGCGATCATGGGTTACATCCTGCTCTACTGGTCTTTCACGAAGACAAGTGGCATTATACCACTACTACTCTGGCAAATACCGCTCTACTCTATTTTCGACACAGCACTTAACACTCACATAGCCAAGCTCTTACCGAGAACACTACACATACAGGGCTTTGCACTATCCACTGCTTTCACAGCTATTGGAGGCTCACTTGTCACGCTACTCCTAGTACTAGGCCTCGTAGATGCTGATTTAGCCGGCTTAGTAGTTACATCTGCATGTCTAACCTCACTACTACTAGTACTCTGCGAGAAGAGAGCACTAAGGAGCTGGGAGTTCATAGTGAGCAGAATAAGAGCTAGTAGCGTAGAGTAGTGTAAGGTGTCTCTAGTTGAGTTTTAAGTGGCTTAGAGGTTTCTACGGTGATTATGTTATAGTTCGTGAGAGCAGAGATTTTGTAGTATTCTTAAAGACTAGTAGTAGTGATAAGTTCATACACGTGTCATCACTACCAGTATGGGCTCTTAGTGGATTAGAGTATAATGGTGAATTTAGAGATTACACTTTAAACCTCAAAGTTCTCGGAGAAAACTACGTTGATGTGTGTGTTGCTACTAGAAATAGAGAAAGTCTTGGTGAGCTCTTCAAAGTAGAGTTGTCTTCGGGGGGAGTTCACTATGCTGATCACAGTAAGTGTGTTGACTATGTATCTACAGGTTTCCCGAGAATAGATGTTTTAGTTGAGAGTATTGTCAGCTTGAGACGTGCTTGGTGTACCTCACTCTGTAATTGCCCTGAAAGATCTGTAAAATACTATGAAGTATTTTTAAAAGCTAAAGTAGCACACGCGTATAGTTTCTACAGGAGAGTTAAAGATGCCTGGCTTGAGTATGCACAGGAGTATTTAGGCTTTGTGTACTGGTTACTAGATAGTGTTCTCAGAGAACACTGCCAATTAACTAGTATTAGAGGACTCAGTGATGTGTGTAAGAGAGCTTGTAGTAGTGAAAGTGTAGAGTGGCGTAATCTAGTAGCTGAGTATAAGTGTAGAGAGAGATCTCTGAGAGTCTACTTAGAGAGAATGATTAGTGGAATTAAACCAGATATACTAGTTGAAACACTCTCACACAGAGCTATTATTGAGTGTAAACAAGGCCCTCCAAGAACATGGCTTGAGAAAGCAGTAAAACAGTCAAAAAAGTACAGGAATATTAGTGATCACGTGGTCTTAGTAACATCGCAAACACTAAGTAAACACGAAATTACACTATTAAAAGCACACTACGATGAAGTAATACACACTTGCACACCACAGAATAGAGAGTGTAGAGAGCATATTTTCAGAGAACTCTACTCTAAACTACTGTAGTAATTACAGGATAGTTTAAATGCTTATAGTAAATTTAGATTTACGTAAAGTGTAACTATTTACAAGAAGTTATCTCAGATAATGTTTAGAGAACATACTAAGAGCTAAACTTTAAATTAAAACCTTAAATTATAGCCGTGGAAATATTTTAATTGACTCTTATGTCTCAAGTAGGAAAGGGGTTAATATACAAAAATCTTACTTTTACATTAACTAGGGAAGGGTATTATTTATGCACTGTAAGAGCTGTAGTTGTAGCTACATATGCGTCTACTAATCCATATCCCGTGTATTTCGTCATATCCCTTAGTACCTAGATCTATGGCTGTTGAAACTATGAGTTCTCTTATCTCGCTTGGTG
>CAZMCE010000096.1:0-3996 GCA_964564855.1 uncultured Thermosphaera sp.
TACGTATATTGTCTACGGGAACTCTCCAGCTACCTAGTAACATCTACCACTCACTAATAAACAGCTTAATAGTAGTGTATGGTATATAGACTATGAGAACTCCTCTAAAACACTCAAATACCAGTGGTTTAGCATGTTCCGGCATAATAATCTCTACGTGTGTACATAACATCTTCACGAGCTCTTAGAATAAGAGCCTCCTCAACATAGCCACTTACTGTAGGCTTATAAAACTTGAACTCCAAGTACACTCCTGGCTCTGGTTTAAGAGACCACACAGTAGTTAATATAGTAAATGCCACTACTACTAATACAGTTAAGGTTAATGCTCTAATTAGTGCTTCAAGAGTCAAACTCTTCAAGAATTCATCCTATTCCTTTTTTAGGGTTTTTAAATTTTTCCCTCTTATCAGGCTTGAGAGCCTCAAGTGGTGTGTTCTTTTACTATTTCAACATCAAATTTCACGCCTATTCTACTCGCAGTTTTCTTAAGATTCTCGAGTATGTTTAAGTGTATTGGTATTCCTATTTTGAGTCTTGTCTGCATTGTGAGCCATGCCTTTTCACCTGGGATCCAGATGTTTTCCGTCCATGGTGATTTTTTCAGGGACTTTATCTCCCTGATCATTTGTTCGAGTCTCTCGTAGAACTCTTCTAGCTTCATAAATCTAGATATATCTAGGGCTATGAGTGCGTGTCCTACATTAGCATTTTTCACAGTAGTGTAGCCTACGTGACTACCCCAGGCAGCACCTGAGAGTACTCCACATAGTATATCTACTACTAGTGCTAGTCCTGATCCCTTGTGACCACCAAGCTCTTCGAGATAACCTCCAAGTGGTAGTATTGCAGCTTCACGCTTCTTAATAGCTTCGTGAACTCTCTTTGCATCACCACTCAAGATCTCGCCAGTACTACTTATAACCCAGCCAGCAGGGACCTCTTTACCTATTTTACTATAAACCTCTATTTTACCAACAGGAGTAACTGAGAGTGCTCCATCATATAGTAGTGGTGGTGGGTGTTTTCTTGGAATAGCAAAAGCTATGGGATTTGTACCTAGATATCTCTCAACTGTACCAATATATGCTACTAGAGGCTCAGAATTTGTCATTGAGATACCAATCATACTGTACTCTACAGCTTTGAGAGCATAGTAGCCTGCTATACCGTAGTGGTGACTACGCTTAACTAAAACAACTCCTACTCCAAACTGCTTTGCCTTCTCAATAGCATACATTATAGCTTTAAGAGCAGCTACATGGCCAAGTCCATTATCAGCGTCAAGAACACTAATAGCACCACTATCTACAATAAACTTCATTTCAGCATTAACATTAACAGCACCACACTCAATACCAGCTACATATCTCTCAACTCTCTGCACGCCGTGACTAGAAATCCCCATAAGATCAGCTGTAACCAAGACATCAGCTACAACTTCAGCATCACTCTCTCTCACACCAAGAGCTGTAAAAATATTCTTAACAAGCCTCTTTAAACTACTCGCAGTAACTCTAACATATGGTGGAATAGGCTTTTCTTTCTCAAATAAAACCTCCATAAAAATCCCTCAAGTATATATAAATTTCATAGAGGAGAAAAATTTTCTTACAACTTATCAGTCTAGGATGCCTTCATCAATAATTCAGACCCGTGACATTCATCACGAAATAATTCCTCCTCACTAAAAAATATTTAGTGAAGGTTAATAACGCTGAATAAACAATACACCTTCACAGAGAATTATACTGTTAATACTTGGGAGTACTTTGAGGTGATCTTTACGCAATTACAGTGTACTCTTAAAGCTCAAGGTTATGAGCCTTGTTATTGTTTTACAGAAGTTTCTGGTGTATATAAACTTCCATGTAAAGCTGGGATTATGATATCTCGTGGTGAAATTTATAGATTAATTTATGATATAGTCCTCTCAAGACCTGAAGACTATCTTTCAATATATCAAAGTAGCTGTAATCATAACTGTTTAAAATGTCATAGTTGGTATTTTGCACAAGTAGCTAATGGACATTGGTATAGTCCAAGTGAAGTATTGAGTGAAATTTTAAAGTACAGTGAAAGAGTTACTGTGTGGGAACCTCGTAATAGAGCTACTATGTGGCATGCCTCAGATCTTTGCGCTCACTGCGGATCTTGTATACTCACAGGTACACCTGGAGCTTATTGTCCAGGTAAATTAAGTCCTAATAAAATTTCATGGTCACCACAAGGTTATGGACCAGCTAGAAATATAATCTCATTTACTGGTGGAGATCTCTATTGTCAACCAGCATTTTATATTAAAGTATTCAAGTTAATTAAGAGAGAGACGTCAAATATGTGGATACACATTGAGACAAATGGTTATGGATTAACACTTAAAAATCTCGAAGTATTATATGAAGCGGGGTTAGACTCTGTATGGCTTGATATGAAAGCTTATTATGAAGATACTTATAGATTCCTATGTGGTACAAGTAATAAATGGGTTTTAGAATTACCAGCTTTAATACACGATATGGATATTATATTAGAAATAGTCTTACTCTATATACCAGGACTTGTAGAAGTAGATCAAATTGAGAAATTTGCAGAACACATAGCTAATATTGATAAAGACATACCAGTAATGTTATTAGCATTCTTTCCCGAATATAAATTATCACACTTAAGAACACCAATACTTGAAGAAATGATAACGGCATATAGAGCTTTAAGAAGAAAATTAAATAATGTAAGAGTTGGCAATATAGGAGTATTTTGTAAAACTACGAAATGTATTGATGACTTAATAGAAAGTATTGGAAGAGATGCTGTAGCACTCTAACTGCAGGGTCTTTAACTATAATGTCTAGCCATTTCCTCATTGCCAGGTAATTTAAGTATAGCATCTATTACTGTATTAATTTGTTCTGTACTCTTAGTTCTCAAATCTACTATTAGCCAGTTAAACAAGTGATCTCTACCACCAGTTAAAAATGCTTCAATAGCCCACTCAGCTCTCATAAGCCTATACATCACAACGTACTTCATGATCTTACTCGGCAAGCTCGTAGTAACTCTACTCACAATATTACCTTTACTCACAGCTCCAGGTACTTCTACAACTACATCATCTGGCACTCCGTGCACAGCCCCCTTATTTGGTGTGTTTACTTGAATTGGCACTGGTATTAGTGGAGCACCTGGTATTGGTAGTTGTAGGTAGTAGTGATCTTTGCTAGCATTAAGCGCTAGTGCCTCAATAATCTCTACGAGAGACTCGCCACTAGGTACTGGTGGGTATTTCTGTGTGAGATGTATAGTGGGATTAAACACGTCAAACTCTATTTCAGCTAGTTTAGCTTTTAAACCAGCTGTATACATTGCCCACCCAATTTCTGAGTCTGGGCCTCCATAAGGCCCATACCAGTATTGTTTTGTTTTTAAATCCCAGTGATATTTCCACGTACCGCCACGTACTGTGTCTCCAATTGGTAAAAGCCCATATGTCTTATACATGTCTATAGCTGCCGGTGAGAGTTCTATGTCAAAAATATCTCTGGTATAGAGTCTCCAAGACTCCCAGTATTTTTCAGCGTCTTCTTTAATCCACTCATCAATGTATTTATAAGCGTCTTCACCCTTATACTTAAATTTCGTTAACCATATAACGTGATTAAATCCTATCATTTCAACTTCTAGATCTCTGAAATCAATTAGCTTTAATACTGTAAGATAACACTCTAAATCACTAGCTCCACATGCACGTGTTATATCAATTCCAAGTTTTTCTTTAGCAAGCCTCATAGTGAGTACTAATACTGCTCCTCTAAGATATCCTAAATGTCCATGACAAAGCCCAATATACTTTACTCTAGTCTTTCTAGTTATTAGCGTCGAGAGTTCAAAGACAGGATTAGCTACATTTATTAGCCACGCATTCCTAGCATATTCTTCAACATCACGTGCTATTTCAAATACTAATTTAAACTGGTAATAACCCCATATTGTGTG
>CAZMCE010000097.1:0-3855 GCA_964564855.1 uncultured Thermosphaera sp.
GTGAAAAAGCTAGATAGGCTTTGTTGTACCCCACTTTTCAAGGGCTCTTGCAAGCTCTTTATGGGTTTTAGCGTACTCCTCTAGTGGTATGCCTTTGTTTATTGCTTCAAGTGCTTGTCTAACAGCAGTCGCACCAGCTCGTGGTCCATCTGGATGTCCAATTACACCACCTCCTATTTGTAGCACTATGTCTTTTCCAAGAGCCTCTATAACGAGTGGTAATATTCCTGGATGTAGTCCGCCAGAGGAGACTGGGATGGCTGGCTTAATGTGATACATTGGTTGCTCAAGGTGGAATATGTCGTCTAGATCTGGTTTGAAGTGTTCTTCTCGGAGTATTCTGGCGTATCTAATAACATCTATTTTCTCGCCCTCTAGTTTGCCAACCCCGGCTGTTCCGACGTGTAGCTGATCTACCCCGATGATTCTATATAGCTTAGCGAGAACAAACATAGATATGCCATGGTACTTGTTTCTAGTGAAAGCTGCATGCATAGCTCTGTGAGCGTGGATAGCTAGGCCATACTCTTCTGCAAGGTCTCTAATGTAGGTTAGCGCGCTCCAGCCCGTGATCACCACGTCTACCATTACGTAGGGGTTACCATAGTCTGCCACTAATTTTAGCCTCTTCTCCATTTCTCTAATATCTGCTGTTATGTTTGCAAACCACACCTTTTTCTCGCCAGTTTCTTTTTCAACTTTATCTATAATCTTCATAATGGCTTTTGCTCTAGCTTCAAACCGGCAGAAATTAGGACTTGCTAAGTTCTCGTCGTCTTTAATGTAATCTAGCCCGCCTGAAAGGATCTCATATGCTAGTTTTTCAACTTCTTCTGGCACATAGCCCTCCTTTGGCTTTGGCACTGTGCCAACTATTGGCCTATCATAGACCTTAAAGATCTCTCTAACACCCTTAAGCCCTTTACTAGGTCCTTTAAAGTACTCTAGAAACCTTTTAGGTAAGTAGAGATCTTCTAGTCTTAAACCAGCAACTCTCTTCATTCCAAAGATATTGCCAGCTATACTGGCTAAAAAGCCGGGCATATTTCCTTCTTCAAATAGGTCAACAGGATATGCAACTTTAACTAGATAAGAGCCGTCTCTAAGGTCATGTATTTCATACACCTTGGCACTAAGTCTCTTAACTCTCTCAATATCATACCATGGATACAGAGTAGTCCAAGTTCCAGTACTACTCTCAGCGCCTATGCCACTAGCGGCTTCTTCAACTCTAAATCCCTGAGCAGGTGTAACTCTAAATACTACTATAACGTCATTACTAGGATCTGGTGTATAGTCTGGTGAGAGATACTCGTAGTAGGGCTCAAAATTGTATTTTCTACTCATACGAAAAACCTTATTTTAGTATTCTTTAAGAGGTATAAGCTTATTTATATATTGTACACGTGGCGAGGTCTCTGTGAGTGTAGAGAGGATTATCTATCGATATAGAGATGTTTACGAGCAACTTGAGCACACAGGCGATGTCTACATTAAAGCTTATGGTAAGAATGTAGTCTCACTACTAGAAAATAGTGGCTTAGCTCTTTTTGACACTATGGTGAATATTGACCGTGTTGAGTGCTGCGAAGAAAGAACTATTAGTGCAGAAGGCTTTGACCTTGAAAATCTATTATACAAATGGCTGGAAGAACTGCTATTACTATATTACTCTGAGAACTTAGTGTGTAGTAGAATCGTAATTAATAAGTTCGAAGTCGCTCGGGAAGATACTGATCTTGTCTATAGAGTGTATGGCAGCGCTTGTTGCGAAAGATTTAATAGCCAAAAACATGAACCCCGCGTAGAGGTCAAATCACCAACATACAGCTTAATGCGGATTTTAAAAACAGAAGATACTTGGATCGCTTATTTTGTTCTTGACATTTAAATCGCAACATGCCTATGTGTACTTGGTCCACATTGATCTAACTAATCTTGCATTAACTTAGAGTGTAGAATAGCTTTACAGTTTTCGCAAAAAGAGTATTCTTTTTCATCTACTTCAACTATACTATTACTAAATCTCATAACACATCTCGTGTTTAAGCAGTGCTTTAAGCCAAGTAGGTGTCCGAGTTCGTGAATGACTTCCTTAACAAGTCTCTCAAAGTATAAATTATAGTTTATGGGCTCACCGTAAAATTCGGGTTTAAGTCTCTTAGTGAAGACAACTGCGACTCGACTCTGAGGATCAGCTTCACCAAACACAAAGTTCAATCCGTGCTCGAAGCCGTCGAGATATCCAACACCAATAATATAACTCTTACCCACTAGTCCAATTAGCTGAAAGACACCTTTAATGTTTTCAATTACACATGCAGCGTGATATTGCACTCTTTCCCAGTTAAAACACTTCATAGTAGGCTTAATAACATCTGGCCACACTACAGTGTCTGCGTTTATTCCCGCAGCTGCTAAAACATCTCTAACATAGTTATTTAAATTATCAGCAAACTCTAAAACTCCATAACTAGTTAAAGGCACAAGAATTACCTGGATAACATGGCTACTCACGTATAAGCACCTTGCACGCCACTTCTAAAATCTAATGTGAACTAAGATAATAAAAGACTTTAACCTTGAAAATCTATTATACAAATGGCTGGAAGAACTGCTATATTACTCTGAGAACTAAGTTATAAGTTAACTCGTAGCTTAGTAAAAGGGAGTAGTAGAGAATGCCGCCGCGGGGATTTGAACCCCGGACATCCCGGTCTTCAGCCGGGCGCTCTCCCAGGCTGAGCTACGGCGGCTCCTCTACTAATACTATTTTGTTTTTTACTTTTAAGGGTTTATTAGGATTTCTCTTTTGGGTTCTTGTTATTCTCTCATGGTTCACATATTTACTAGTACCTGGTGTTATAGAAGAGAATACCTTGTTTCTGTATTGGCTTATGCTTTTAAGTGTTAAGGCTTTATTATCTATTTATCAGGGGTTGTCCTTGCTTGCAGCTATATTAGCTGGTGGTTTTGGGAAGAGGCTTCGGCCCTTCACAGAGGAGGTTCCTAAGCCAATGATCCAGGTTGGAAATAGGCCTATATTAGAGTGGCAAATAGTGTGGCTTAGGAAATATGGTTTTAATGAAATTGTCCTATTGGTGGGCTATAAGAAAGAGAAGATCATTGAATATTTTGGTAGTGGTAGTAGACTAGGTGTAAAAATAACATATGTGGTTGAAGACGAACCTTTAGGTACTGGTGGGGCTATTAAAAACGCAGCACACATACTTGCCAAGGAGAAGATTTTTCTAGTAGTTAATGGTGATATAGTAACTAATATTGACCCTCTAATATTAGTTAATGAGCTCTCATCAAGTCAGAAATATCTTGGAGCTATAGCTATTATACCGCTACCAAGTCCCTATGGAGTAGTAGAGCTCATAGATAAGACCGTTAAAGGATTTACTGAAAAGCCTCTGCTGAGAGATTATTGGATTAATGCAGGCGTATATGCTCTTAAACCTGAGGCTCTCAAATATCTTCCCGAAAAAGGTGATTTAGAGAGAACAGCTTTCCCAGACATGGCAAGAGATGGTGTCCTCTGTGCTGTTAAATTCACAGATATATTTTGGAGAGCTATTGACACCTATAAGGACTTAGAAGAAGCCAGTAAAACTATACACGAAATTTTCAGAGAGTACGGGTAAAATCAGTATTTCCAGCGCACATCACCAGTCAAGAGACCCTCTTCTCATCACCACCTCATCATTAGTAAATACAAGTAGTGCTCCTAATAAAACTTATAAGGTTAAGGTTAAAAACAACTATTAAGAGGCGGCGGTCGTCTAGCCTGGACTAGGACGCCGGCCCTCCAAGCCGGAGATCCCGGGTTCAAATCCCGGCCGCCGCACA
>CAZMCE010000098.1:0-3852 GCA_964564855.1 uncultured Thermosphaera sp.
CATAATAATATCAGTTAACCCCTGCCCAATACTAAAACTCTCACAATTACTCAGAGTTGACACGAGATATTCTTGTAAATTAGTACTTGGAACTGTCTGTAAAATGGTGTTAAAATGCTTAAATCCAAATCTAGTCTTTACACGCGACTACAACTATATTAGACCATATAGTAGTGGCTGTAGAGAGAGAATATTCTTTAAAGAAAAAGTAAATTAACATATGGTGAGCTCTCGAGCTTTAGTTAAATTAAATATTATAGCTCCTCAACACTCATACCTAGTAATCTAGCAGTAGCTGCTATTTCCTCAACGTGATCTCCTAGTACTAGTGCGTAGTGATTTCCAATACTCTCCCTAACTAGTTTCTCGGATCTCTCAAGTCTAACTCTAATTTGAGTTCTACACAGTGTACTCCTCCACTCACGACTAAGAATTCTACCAACACCTACTCTCAGTTTTTCAAGTCTAGAATCAACTCTGAATACTGTTACCTGAGTACCCACGGGGAACTCTACATTAATACCAACACTTCTACCTGACTCGAAGTGAGTATGTAGTTCAAAGGGGTGTTCGAGTGGAATATAGCTTGTACAGTGTGCAAGTACAACTTCACTGGGCTTAACAGAGACAATATTACCCATAAAAACAGGTTTACTAGTACTCCACGCACCAATAGCCATTGAGACCATTAGTGGAACATCGCCCTCACAGGTAGCCACAACTAGATCTCTATTGAGAAGTGAGAGTGCTAAACAAGCTGTTACACCAGTATCTCTTACCAAGTCAAAACACTTCACTGTAAAACCACAGAGACCATAATCCTCAACTATTTTTCTTAGAGCACTATAAACTCTCAGAGCTCTAGCTACTTCTTCCCTAGACACCTCAACTCTACGAGCACTCCTCAGCAAATTATCCAAGAGCTCTTCACTACACGTAGACTCTTCAATATACTTGTAAAGAGTATCTAACGGTATTTCTACAACACCACCAACAACTCTCTCTAGGATATTGCGAGGGGTTTTACTGTAAACAAGCCAGGGACTTATACCGCCAATTACTCCAAATTTACAGTTTTTAATTCTACAGTAAGCATCCACAGATCTTTTAAGAGCACTTAGAAGACTCGTAAGTAACTCAGTGTTAAAGAGCTTAACCTCTACGTGTACTCCACGCTCTCTGAGATATGCTAGAGCTTCAATAGCTGCTGGCAAACTATTATACTCCTCAGTATAGAGTAGATATGTCAACTTAGAGTTCTCAGCGAGTTTTACTACCACGTGTTCTGTTCCACCAGTAGCAACAAGTACTACACTAACTTCACACCCAGAGATCCTATCAAGATCTCTCTCACTAACTAAACCACTAAACTCAACACCAAGACTACTACACACACTTCTAACACTCTCAGCTAATTTTAAACCTACTTCTAAACCTAAAAGAGAAGATGCAACATAAACACAAAGTCCCCGCTTACTTCTAGTACTCATACATTAAACCCCCCATATCTCACAGTGGTAATACATGTACATGGAAAATAAGATTTAATTAATCCAAGATCCAAACTAAAAGAAACTATGTGAAAGCCTGTTTCTATTAAAGGAGTGTTGAGAAGAGATTTCTTGGTGTTCAGAAATCTATGATTGAGAGTGCTACTAAGACTAAGATTCCTGAAGTTGGTGTTATCTGCATTAGCCGAGAAAACCTCTAATTCTAGCTAGGGCTATTATGTGTGGTTCTACTGGGTTAAGCTCTAAGATGTCTTTATAAGTCTTATTTGGCTCAGGTTTTATTCCCATATAGTCGAGGGCTTCATTAACTCTTTTCACGATTAATTCATCAAGTCTTTTTAACGCTATAGTGGGTATGTAGAATTGTGCTTCATATTTCCACTCTTCTATTAGATGTGGCATGTAGTTGAAAATTTCATCTATTTCACCGCTTCTGTAAGATTCAATAATAAATTCAGAGTCTAAGAATATTGGTGGAAGCCCTAAGACATACCATGTAGATGTGTAGACAATAGCTCTGGGAACATTAAGTAATCTATCTTCTAGGTTAAATATCCTACTATACTCTCTCCACGAAATCCTATCTCTAGTTAATGGGATAAGTGATGAGAAACGGATTAAAATGTCTAAATACCTCGACACGGTCTCCTTGTAGCTCTTAAATGCTTTATATATAAACCTACTAATACCCGCCTCTACTCTCCTCACAGGTCTACCTAACCACTGTAGAACTGTCGAAGAAACTCTCTTATACTCGTCATATGGAATATCGTATCTTACTGCAGATTGCATAGTTACAGTTTTATAACCATGATAGTGTTGAACTTCGTAGTTAACTAGTTTTGGATTATTTATTCCACCTCTAAATGGTGGTGAACCCATGCCTATAATTGGCTGAATATCAATACTTAGTTCTCTGCTTATCTTATATAGCTCGTGTAACGCGTATATTAAAGCTAGTGCTGAGGCTATATGCCCTGATTTTACAGCTGCATCACTTTTCCCTAGAAATACTCTCATATATCGAAGCTCTATACCAAACTCTCTTAGTGTGTTGTAGAGTACTGTTACATATTTATAGATGTCTAAAAACCTAGTAGTATCTTCTATTAGGGGAATAAGTTGTATATTTATTTCGGGGAGTCCGAGCTCTTCGTGATATACCTTCATCTTCTTTATTATAAGTCTCTGAACAAGTCTAATTATCTCCGGCTCCTCTACCATGGGTAAAATAATCCATTTTACAGCCTGAGTATTTAGATATTTATAAGAGTAATAGTTTGCTATAAGTGACGCCTCTATGGAAAGTGCAACTCTATCCATATCTTCAAGTCTCGGGTTCGGTATTCTTGGCGTTATAAAATATTTCTCTCCTATAGTAATATCAAGCTTACTAGCCCTCAACACTATATCTTTTGGCTGTGCATAAGGTGTAAGTTTACCCTCGTAATCACTCATAACTTCATCACATTCAAACATAGTAAATCCCTGTATGGCCTCGTCAACCTCATCCTGAGCTGTGATTTTAACTGTAGCATCTGGATGCTGAGTACACATAAGCCTTGGTATCAATTCTACCAATATTAAACACCTTCTTAACACTATATCTGTGTCTTTTAAACACGTATCACGCAACTATTTTTACTCTATGCCCATTATTTCTCACTTTATAAGTTTTAAACCTTTATGTAAACCTAAAGTTAGATAATACTTGAGAAGTACTTTAATATAGTATCTGGATCTTTAAGTGCGTGCCCTGTTAAAACCAATACAGCTATTTCATCTCTATCTATTATTCCAAGCTCTAAGGCCTTTCTATAGCCAGCAAGAGAAGCCGCACTAGCTGGTTCAACACCAATACCCTCGTATATAGCAAGATCTCTTACGCTCTTAATAATCTCTTCGTCGGAGACAGCTATAAGGGTTCCTCTCGACTCCTCAATAGCTTTTAAAGCTTTTAACCAGTTAATGGGCTTTCCAATTCTAATAGCAGAAGCTATTGTGGTAGGTTTTTCAATAGTAATAAGCATTTTACTCTTTAAAATCCAAGTCTTTACTAAAGGAGCTGCCCCTCAGCTTGTACCCCTATCATTTTTGGTAGCTTATTTATTAAACCATAGTTGTAAAGCTCTTTAAACCCCTTCCATATAGCTGATATATTTCCAGCGTTTCCTACCGGAACAAACACGTGGTCAGGTAGATACCCTAGCTCATCTATAATTTCGAAAGAAAGCGTTTTTGCCCCTCTAATCTCCATGGATTATAGGAATTTAACGGATATAATCTCTTAGTATTATTTTGCACGACTTTTATAAATACATCTTCTAAAGCATCGTCGAAA
>CAZMCE010000099.1:0-3759 GCA_964564855.1 uncultured Thermosphaera sp.
ATTATATTTGCATCTACACAACTCGCACCAGCTGCTGAGCAGGCATTTATGAGGGGTCTCTTAACTTCACTTCTACATGAAAAGAATATTCAAGTAGAGTTTGTACCACTAGGCTATACTGATATGGCTGCGAAATTAGAAGCAGAGATAACTGCACGTGCAGTAACTGTTAGTGTTATAGGTGGATTAGCTACGGAAATAGATTATTTTGCTAGTAAAGGCTGGCTTGAAGACCTAGCTAAGTTTGGAGTTCTACCCGAGAGAACATTTGTTGACACAGCACTGAGGGTTGTAGATGAGCATAAGAGGCTATATGGTATTACGAGCTTCGTTCCCTGGATGACAGCTACATTTGTAATTGTAGTGAATAATGAGGCGTTTAAGTACCTACCTGAGGGTCTTACACGTGAAGACGTGGTTATGGGTACTGAGAAGTGGACTTGGGATATGCTAGTAACGTGGGCTAGAAACATATATGAGAAAACTGGTGAGAAGAGAGCTGGAATACCAGCAGGTGCTGGAGGCTTACTTCACAGATTACTACACGGATATCTCTATGTCTCATATACGGGCTATCAATCAAAGTACTTTAACTCACCAGAGGCTATAGAAATGTGGAATATGCTTCGTGAACTCTGGAAGTACTGTCATCCAGAGAGCACAACGTGGGCTGCTATGGCTGATCCTCTGTTAAGAGGTGATGTGTGGATAGCGTGGGATCATACTGCTAGAATAATAGCTGCTGTGAAAGCGTATCCAGATATGTTTACAGTAGTTCCAGTTCCGAGAGGACCTGTAAGTAGAGGCTACATTATTGTACTAGCTGGTTTAGCTATACCTAAAGGAGCCCCTAACCAAGATGTTGCCTGGGAGCTTATAGAGTTCCTAACTAGGCCTGAAATTCAGGCTAGAATAGCTGAGAATGTAGGGTTCTTCCCAGTAGTTAAAGAGGCTACTCCTGTAATTGTAGATCCGGGTGTAAAGAAGATCTCTGAGGGTGTTGGTGCACAACTAGCTACAATCGACGGTAAGCCAGTATTTATACCAATGCTTGGAGGTAAAGCTGGAGATTTCGTAGCAATATATAGAGAAGCATTTGAGAGAATTGTGTTAAAAGGAGAAGATATATCTGCGGTATTAGCAGAGCTAGAGCCTAGCCTCAAAGCAATATTTGCTGAGCTCGGTATTCCAGAACCCTAATTTGCATGGTGTTAAGCGTGAATTTTAAACTACGTGTTTTTTCTCCCTATATCCTTATTCTCCCCACACTCATATACGTTGCTTTCTTCACGGGATATCCTATTGTATATGCAATTAACCTCGCACTTACAGGTTCTACTCCAGCTTTACTCCAAGTAATTACATCACCTAGACTTAGAGAAGTTTTACTCTACACTACTATGATAATAGTATCAGTTATACCCATACAGCTCGCTGTGGCGATTTTTACTTCACTATTCTTTATTAATAGATTTAAAGGAAGAGAGCTAGTATTATACTTATTTATACTTCCACTAGCTATTAGTGAAGTTGCAGCTGCATTATTATGGTATACAATGCTCTCTTCACGTGGATTTCTAAATAAACTACTACTAGAACTAGGAGTTATAAGTAGACCAATATACTTCTTCGGTTATGAGTTTAGAGATCGAACACTACTAGCTATAGTGTTAACTGAGATTTGGAGAGCTACTGCTATAGTGTTTGTGATAATCTATGCTGGTATACAAATGATTAATAGAGAATACTTAGAAGCCGCGGATATATTTGGATTTAACTTTTGGCAGAAATTGAGATATGTAATACTACCACTTCTAAAACCCTCAATACAGACAGCTTTAATTATAAGAACACTATTTGCATTTCAAATAGTAGGACCAATACTTATTCTTGGAGGGGAATATGTTAGAGTAATGGCTACTGAAGTAGTGTACTGGTATTCTATGAGAATGAACCCATATATGGCTAGTGCATGGGCTGTTTTAATTGGCTGTATAGTACTAGTTCTCGGCTCAATCTATATAAAATTAATTAAACCTGTTGAGGTGTAGTTTTATGAGGAAAATTTGGATATACATAGTTGTAGTCTTTATCTCTTTGTGGATTTTAGTTCCAATTGTGTATACTATTATAGCCTCGTTTGCAGATATAAGAGATTACTATACAAGTCTAATACCAAGAAAATACACGTTGAAATACTATGAGGAATATTGGAGACTTGGGGTGGGTAGTGCACTATTGAGGAGTATTCAAGTTGGTTTATTAACAATTACTCTGAGTTTTCTAATTGGAATTCCAGCAGGTTATTCTATTGGTAGATTAAAGTTTAGAGGTAGAGATGTTATTAAAGTAACTATATTGTTTTTCAGGGTATTACCAATAGTTATTATGGCTGTTCCACTAGCAGTTCTCTTTATTAAAATAGGTCTTTATGATACACTAATCGGAGTAGCTCTTACACACACAGCTATAGCGCTTCCATTTGTAGTTTTGATAACTTCAAGTATATTTATTAGTATTCCGCGAGAACTCGAAGAGGCAGGTGTTGTCTTTGGGCTTAGTTCGCTACAAGTATTCACGAAGATAACACTACCACTAGCAGCGCCAGGACTCTCGGCTGCAGCTATGTTTGCGTTTCTAATATCGTGGAATGAAGTTGTAGCTGCAACTATACTTAGTTATCTTAATAGAACTCTTCCAGCTATGGTTTTAACACCATATGTTATGGGGACGGGTGGAGAGCTCCCAGATCCATATAAATTCGCGGCAGCTACTATAATGATTGCTCCAGCACTAGTTTTTATGGCTTATATTAGGAAATACCTGACAGCTATGTGGGGTGCTGCTGGGGTGAGGTAGTGTGGTGCGTGTTGACCTAGAGAATGTGACTAAGCGTTTTGGTAACGTAGTAGCAGTAGACAATGTGTCTTTTAGTGTAGAGCATGGAGAGCTTTTTGTACTATTAGGACCTTCAGGTTGTGGTAAGACAACTACACTGAGAATTATAGCTGGTCTTGAAACTCCAGATTCTGGTAGAGTACTATTTAATGGTAGAGATGTCACACACATACCTGCTAGGAGGAGAAATGTTGCTATGGTATTTCAAAGCTATGCTGTATGGCCACATATGAAAGTCTTTGATAATATTGCGCTTCCATTAAAAATTAAGAAACTATCTCGTGAAGAAATTGAGAGGAGAGTGAAATTTGCTACTGAAATACTAAATATTGCCCATTTACTAGAGAGATATCCATTTCAACTTTCTGGTGGTGAGAGACAGAGAGTTGCTGTAGCTAGGGCTCTCGTGGTTGAGCCCGAAGTTCTCTTAATGGATGAGCCTCTTAGTAATCTTGATGCCTTACTGAGAGTTCAAGCTAGAGCTGAGTTAAAGAAGCTACAGAGAGATCTCAAGATCACAACTATATATGTAACACACGATCAAGTTGAAGCTATGGTGTTAGCGGATCGAATAGCAGTAATGAATAGAGGTAAAATTATACAAGTAGGAACACCAGACGAGATCTACAATAAGCCGGCAAGCAAATTCGTAGCACACTTCATAGGATCACCGCCCATGAACTTCTTTGAAGGTATAGTAGAAGAAGACGCTATTAACGTGGGATTTGCAAAAATACCCTTTAAAAACATATCAAACAAGCTAGTAGGGAAAAGAGTAGTAGTTGGTATAAGACCAAGCGATATCTCAGTAATCCCAATAGCTAATAGTGTTCAAGTAAAGGGAACTACGATTCTAGTAGA
>CAZMCE010000100.1:0-3685 GCA_964564855.1 uncultured Thermosphaera sp.
CTCGCCCCTTTAGAGCGGGGAGGAGGTCAGACTCTATAAACCTTTCTTTTTAAAGTGTACTGTGTGGGTGTTAGAGGTATGAGTGAGCTTGTTGTAGGTATTCTTCAAGCTGATCTTGGTGGAACTCCACAAGTTAACTTAGATAAGGCTATTTCTATCATTAAGCGTGGTTATAGAGAAGCAGACGTCATTGTATTACCAGAGTATAGTATGTTTAATCCACTATTAGTGAGAGATCCTCGCAGAGTCTACGAGCTCGCCGAGGATCCCGCTACAAGCAGGTATTTAGCTGGATTTGTTAAACTAGCTGAGAGTCTTGGTGCTAGCCTAGTAGTACACTTTATCGAGAAGACACCTACACCACCATACACAAGAAGTACAACTATACTTATTACTAGTAGAGGTGAGGCTTTACATGTTTATAGTAAAATGCACTTATTTGATGCATATAATTACAAAGAATCAGAATTTTTTATACCTGGTACTACACCTAGTAAACTAGTTGTTATTGAAGGATTTGAAACAGGATTCGCGGTCTGCTATGATCTTAGGTTTCCAGAGCTATTTAGACTCTATGCGACTAGTGGAGCTAAACTCATAATAGTACAGGCTGGATGGGTTCGTGGACCACTGAAAGAAGAGGTTCTAGATGTTCTCGCGTCTAGTAGATCTCACGAAAACACAGTATATCTTGTAGTAGCTAACCAAGTAGGAGAAATGTTTACGGGCAGAAGCGGTGTCTTTAACCCATGGGGCTATAGGGAACTAGACCTCGGACATCGAGAAGACTATATAGAGCACAAGTTACTATTAGATGAGATTGAAAAGGCTAGAAGTATTATACCGGTACTTAGACAGTCTATGGAGAGGTGGGAGATAAGATTAAAAAGATAGTGTTTTTAAAGACTTACACCCTAATTTCTAGTGGAATTGATGATGGAGGTTTCATCTGAGTTATGATGAGTTTGAGCTCTTACTGATCACATGACACTATGCTATTTCTTCTAGTATTTCTATTAGTTCTACTAAGCTTTTCACAGAAACATGCCATTTATAGCCATAACCTCTATCTAGGAGAACTGTCTTAGCTCCTAGTTCAATAGCTGGTTCTAAGTCGTATTGTGGATATGCTGATACATGAACTACTTCTAGTGGTGTAACTCCTAGGAGATCATAGGCTCTGAGAAAAGCTTCTCTCCTAGGCTTATAGGCTTTTACATCTTCGGCTGTTATGATAAAGTTTAAGTTTTCTTCAAGCCCACACAGTGTGATCTTTACTAAATCCTTGTCTGTATTAGATAATATCCCTACTTTGAAACCTCTAGTCCTCAGTAATCTAATACTGTAAATAGTATCTGGAAATGGTGGTGATTTTGCAAAATGTAAAACAAATGCTTCCACAAGATCACTTGGTAAGAGGACATTGTATTTAAGAGCAACTTTACTTAGACACTCTTTTAAGATCTCTTTATATGGCATATATTTACCTGAGGATGTTATCTCAAGGTCACATTTAAAATACTCTTCTACAGCATTACTTGATATAAACCTCTCAATAAAACCACTAATACTTTTAACCCAGTCTACAAGGGTTCCGTAGAGGTCAAATATTACATATATACCTCTCAAACTATTTACCTCTTTCTTTTTTAATACTTACTACTTTACTACAAGTTAAAAAAGTAGATCTTAAAACTTCACTAAGAAGTTTATTGTCAATTCTATTAGTAGTATAAACTACAAGTTCTCCGTGGTTAAATTTAACTTTATTAACTCTTCCACCGAGACTCTTAATAATAGTCTCAATACTTTCAATTGAAATTTCACGTGGTTTTTCAGAGAGCTCTACACCCATTAATACCATTTTCCAACATGAAATATTATGAGTGTATAAATTCGCCATACACGCTGAAGGAAAGAATACTAGACCTTTACGTCTCACATATTCAGCAATTCTAGTTTTAATATCACTAGTATATACATTGTATTGAACATATTCACGCATTTTCTCTATTGGAACTTCTACCCTCTTATAAATAGCTGAGATATCTACACCTCTTTCTTTAAGCTCTTCTAATATTCTCTTAGTAACTCTCAAGCCACCAGCAACAACACCTACAGCTCCATATTCAGCAGCAAGGTCAATAATTTCCTTAAACTCTTTCTCGGTTAGACTCGGAATTATAGGTCTTAAGAAGAGAAATGGTTTTAATCCAGCTTCTCTCATATTCTTAATAGTCTCAAATCTCTTCTCGGGACTTGGCGCGTAAGGTTCTAAATTTTTGCTCTCACTAAGAGTTACTATTGTGATTAGTGGTGAGATACGCTTACTGCTTAAACTCGCTAGCTTCGCAGTTACTTGTTTATTAACATAAGCTTTTGTTGAGAACTGAACAGGGTTATTTAAGTACTTATAAAAGCACTCTATATACTCTAAAGTCTTATTAATTACAAGTGAGTGGAGAGGTTCAGATACGCTACCTATAGCTATGTATGTTCCACGTAGACCTGGAATAAAGTACTTATTTGAGAGTAGTGCATATACTAATTGTAGTCCTGTTAATGGATATGGCTTTAATTCTCTCTTAAACCCCATGTCGTAAATATAGCAGTATTTACACTGAAAAACACAACCTATAGCTGTATGTACTGTTATACCACAAGGTCTTGGAGGACGTTTTGCGTGGGGATCTCTTTTAGCAAGAACTCTTTCACTCTCACTCAGCAACGATCCCACAATATCTCTGAGTTTCCTCTTCTCCTCTAATAACTGTATAATGCTCATTAACTAAATCCTACCTTATAGTCTTAAAGCTTAAATTTTAAGAGTGGTTAATAGTAATGTTTACTCTGGATGAAGAAGAGCTGGCGAAGCGACCTGTGAGCGCTGATATCTCCTCGCTGACACCTCTAATATACATAGATAAAAAGACAAGTCACTATGTACTAGCAATGGGCTAGTAGTGCGGGGGTGCCCGAGCTTGGTCAAAGGGGTCGGGCTCAGGACCCGATGGCGTAGGCCTGCGTGGGTTCAAATCCCACCCCCCGCACTAGTAATTACTTAGTTTTAATTTTCACTTATTCTAGGTAGTATTAAGGTGAGTGTGTGAAGCTCTATGAATATGAGAGTAAAGAGATTTCTTCACGATACGGTGTTCTAGTTCCTCGTGGACGTGTCGTGGTGAGTCCTAGTGAGGCGTGTAGTGTTGCTCGTGAACTTGGAGCTGTAGTGTTGAAGGCTCAGGTTCTCGTGGGTGGTAGGGGTCTTGCTGGCGGGGTGAGAGTTGTTGAGAGCCCTGAAGAGGCTTGTAGCGTTGCAGAGAGGCTGTTTTTTACTATTATTCGTGGTGAGAGAGTTGAGAAGTTACTTGTTGAGGAGAAAGTGTGTATTAGTAGAGAGCTCTACTTGTCTCTTATAGTTGATAGAGCAGCTCGTAGGCCGGTATACCTAGTCTCTGAGATGGGTGGTGTTGAAATAGAAGAGTTAGCTAAGAAGTATCCTGAGAAAATTCACAGGATTTATGTGGATCCGGGTGTTGGTTACACAGACTATATTGCTAGAGTAGCACTTCAAGTGCTCAAATTGCCGTGGACACTACTCCAGGATATTGCTAGCGTTGTGAGAGCTATGTACAGGATCATGGTTGACTATGACGCTGAGCTCGTGGAGTTTAATCCACTAGCA
>CAZMCE010000101.1:0-3647 GCA_964564855.1 uncultured Thermosphaera sp.
ATAAGACATACTGGTCGATACAGGCCCACATAAACCACTTTTTAAATCTCACAGCATTTTCAGGGGAATCACGTGGCTTAATACCAGTAGTTCTAAAAGTTACTCTTCTCCCACCAATTAGAGTAGATATGTAGCCTGTTAATTTACCTGCGCCAAAACCCTTGTCTTTATACCAGCTTGATAAAATAACATTAGCCATTCCGCCAAGTCCAGCATAACCTGCAACTGAACCTAAGAGTAACCAATCTGCACCTCTCGGTATATAGCCTATTTTAACGAGACCCCCTAATCCCTCAAACCACTTTTCAACAGGAACTAAGAGTAGTGATGCTAGTAGAAAAGAGAACAAAATGAATAATACTCCAATCCAGTTTACTACTTCAAGCATTCTTAAAACTCTACCACCAAATAGGAGTAAGAGTAGACATATAGACCATGTAATATAGCCTGCTACTACTACAAGCCAGGCTTCTCCGGGACCAGCTAGTCTACCCAAATACGCGCTAACAAGAGCTGTAGCTGAGAGAAAAGCTAGATAAGGCCAGCCTAGTTGAAGTAGTAGTATAGTTGAATAGAGAATCCCCCAGAATTTTGGACTAGGCTTTGTTCTCAAATAACCCACAACAGCAGGCTCTCCAGTTGCAATCGTGTATCTTATATACTCTAAATTTAAGAGTGCTTGGAAAACAATAGATACTAGTGCAATCCAGAGTATAACAAGACTATATTTCACAGCTGCCACAGGTCCCAATAAGAGCTCGCCAGCACCAATACCAAAACCAATAGCAACCATTGTTGGACCAGAGTAAAGAAGGTAGTTTCTAAGAGTAAGTGACGGAGGTGTAGGCAAGTCTGCCTCTTCTCTAGGTGCACCTACTTCAATCTCTTTCATGTGAGCACACCATGGAAACTTAAATAGTACTGCCGTTGTAGGTTTTAAGTTAATTCTAATTTAAAATCTTATAGTAGCCCTAAATCATAACCATTTGAAAAACTTCTGTGAAAGAGAGTTTAACTATGTTTATGACATAGTTTTAAGAAACCGAGTAACAAGATCTTTACTGAGTAGGACACATTACTTAACAAGCAGTTATAAAGACTAGACACCAGGCAATATAGTTCAATTTAGTATAGGATTAATTCAAATTCACAGATTAATATATGACTCTAAATTAGATATAATATCGATAATATCACGTATGAAGGGTCTTCTTCACTAATATCAACTCGCTTGTAGCATTCACAGTCTTTTAGTATTAGGGCTCAATTCATACTTTCTCTTTATATTCAATGTGACTAAGGTTGAAGATATAGAAGTACAAAATTAGTACTTAAAAGTCTAGAATTAATAATCACCTGAGATAACTTAGTTGTGATGTTTAAATATGTAAAGGAGCGGTAAATAAAAAGTTTAAAAATAACTCTCTATTGCCTTACTCGGTGAGATCTAGCTAATGTGATAGTAATATATATGATAGCCGATAATACCAAGCCTACAAAACAGCCTGTTAGCCATGGTGTAATTCCATAGAAGACAAGTAATTGAGCTATTGCAAGGCTCATGATAAGGCTTATAACAGCAGCAAGAGGGTCTTTTCTCCACTTAAGCCCTACTGCTAGAGGGCCTGTGAGAGCCGCCGAAACACCTGTCATACCAATTAACATTGTATATACCATGTATACTGGCATGTAGACAATTGCGAAGTAACATACGAGAAGTGATGTGCCTATGAGAATTATTCTTAGAGTATTTACGCTACCAATTCTCTTCTCTAGGGGCTTAACAATGTCTTTAATAGCGTGGTGGAAGTCTGTAGCTGCAGCTAAGAGTGCGCTGTCAAGTGTAGCTAGTACAGTTGCAAAGAGCCCACATATGAACACTGGGTAGAGTGCTGGGAGGAAGTACCTGGAGACCTCTAATACGACTGTATCCGGGTCTGCTAATTCATAAGGCAGGAACACTCTACCTACTGGTCCTAGTATTGATACCCATGTAATAAATGCTCCAGATATAGTTGCCAGTGTGACATAGATAGAGAGGTCTGTTTTCCTGCTACTCCTTAGTGATAGGTAGTTTTGCCAGGCGTAGGGGGTGAATTGCCACATAGAATATACAATTGTCGAGAAGATCCAGAGGGTTATGGGGTCAGTTGTGTAAGGCTCACCTGTAGGATATATTGTTTTAGGGTCAAATCTATACATAGTGTTTAGGGTGTTAAGTATATTACCTCCTCCAAGAGCAAAGAGTAGATAAAGTGAGCAGAAGCAGAATGCCATCATAATGAGAGTACAGAGGGCGTCAACAAATAGTACAGCCCTTAAGCCACTAAGAGTTAAGTAAATTAGGGCTATAATCACTCCCATTAATGCTGCTATGTCATAACGAACACCTGTTCCATAGGAGAAGACTAAGCCGATTCCTTTAATCTGCCCCACTAAGTAGAATAGCGTAGCATACCATGCTATAATCCCACCAATTACACCAACATACCTCTTACCATAATAAGCCTCCATGAAAGACGCCAGTCCTGTTGCACCATACTTAGCACCTAGGTCTCTAATTGACCCCAGGTAATACCAGAGAATGAGGAATACTCCTATTGCCCACCCTATAAAAGTAGCAAACTCCACTATACCATAGTGGTAACAGACGCCAGGCCCTCCTAAGACAGCCCACGCACTATTATATGTAGAGAAGAGCGCTAATCCAGCTAACCACGGATTTGCAGCTCTCTTCGCAACTACGTAGCTCTCAATAGAGACAGCCCACTTTCTGTAAATCACTGCCATTATGAGGATCGCTATGATAAAGACTATAAGAGTTATTGTAACCGCTTCCATTTCTTACACCCTCTTTTCGTGTCGATGTAAATAGTATAATAGTGTGCCTAAGATGATCCACGCTATAGGCGCGGTGAACATAGTGAGCCACGGAATTATAATACCGTTAATGAGAATTGCGATATTTATTCCAAAAACTAGCAGGTGTTCAAGAACTCTCTTTTCAGCCATCTAAGCCCCTCTTTACAAATACATCCGTTAGGGATTTTTAAAGTTTTCTATTAAAAGTTTTTCGCGACTACTTTTCTTAAATCACTTAGCTAGCACTAAATCTAGGCGTTAAACTCGCAGCTTCCTAAGCTGTTTTGGATATACTACTACACCACTAATGGGCTTGCCTCGAAGATACTCCTCAATAGCATTTACTACAGCATAGTCCATGTGAGCTTGAGCCTCATACGTGTAAAACGCTATGTGAGGTGTTATTAAAACATTTGAATACCTTAAAAGCCTGTGATCTTTACTTATAGGTTCACCTTCAACTACGTCAGCTGCGTAAGCCGAAACTACTCCCTTTTCAATAGCCTCTATGAGTGCGTCCTCATCTACTAGTTCTCCACGTGCTGTATTTACAATTATAACGCCTTTCTTCGCAGACACGAGAATTTCTCTATTTATCATTTTCCTGGTCTCTCTAGTCAGTGGTGCGTGTAGTGTGATAATATCACATATTGAGAAGAGCTCTCCAAGACTCTCAACATACTTATAGCCTAGACTCTCAACTTTCTCTTTAGACAAGTAAGGATCATAAACGACTATACGAGTATTAAACCCCCTAGATAATATCTCAGCCACCCTTGAGCCAA
>CAZMCE010000102.1:0-3546 GCA_964564855.1 uncultured Thermosphaera sp.
AAACCCCACACTTCAAGAGCCTTAACGTAAATTTCCTGTAGAGATTCTATAGCTAGAGACCTTGTCATTCTAATTGTTAATCCTAGAGGATACATCATGAGTGTTATTACAGGTAATATCATGCGTTTAAGTACGTCTAAGAGTACTGGGATATTAAATTGTATTAGTGAGTCTATTATATAGAAATTTGTAATAGGCTTAAACCCCGTCTCTATTACTAGAGAGGAGTCTACTCTCATACCAGCTGGTAATATTGGGTACCATATACTAAATACTGTTTGAAGCACTAACCCCAGCCAAAATACTGGTATTGAAGCTGCAACTACACTAAATACAGATATAACTTTATCGGCTAGTTTACCATAATTAACCGCTGCTATAAGTCCAAATACGACTCCAATAATAAATGCTAACATAAAAGCAGCAACTGTTAATTCTAGTGTAGCCGGTAAACTAGAGATCAGGTCTGAGATAACTGGCTGCCTAGTTCTCCACGAAACACCCCAATTACCCCTAAAGAAATCTGCAAGATAGTAATAGAGTTGAATATAGACAGGCTCATCTAAGTGTAATTCTTTTCTAGCTCTCTCTATTTGCTCAGCTCTTGCGTGAATACCTACCCAGAGTAGTTCTGGTCTTGCGGGAATAACTCTTGTAATTATAAAGGAGATTACTAAGACGCCGAAAACTACAAGAAAAAGCAGTATTACTCTCTTAGTGAGATAAGTTTTTGTTATAGGCAAATTTATTCTTACCCTTTTACATCTAATACTTGTGCAAATATGACTGTTGGATATGCTGGATTAATAGCTTTATCTAAATTACCTATTCTACTACGTGCAATTCTAAAGTCGATCATATCCCATAAGCCCACTGCAGGAACATCTCTATATAGTATTTCTTGTGCTTTCCTATATAGTTCTAGGGCTTTATCAGGATCTACACCCTCAAGGCTGTAAGCCTTCATTATGAGATCGTCGAATTCCTTGTTCTCGTAGTAACATAGATTAAATACTTTATTCTCACTATGGAACATACCGTAAAGATATGTTATTGGAGAGAGTACATCAGGCCACCAGTAGAATATAAAGAGGTCTTGAGCAGCATAGGGATCCTCCCAGCCCTTCTGCGCTAAAGCCCACTGCTCTTCCCAGCTCATAGGCCTAATTTCTACTGTTATACCTAGCTGTGCTAGTGAGCTACGAATAAGTTCTGAAGTTCTCTGCTCGTAGATATCGCCCGCCGTGTAGACGAGGATCAGGGTTTTATTAATCCCAGTAGGATAACCAGCTTCTGCTAGTAGTTGTCTGGCTAGAGTTAAGTTATATTCATACCTGAAGTTTTCAAAGTGACCCCACATACCGTATGGTATGACTCCACTAGCTACTCTAGCAAAACCAGCTCTCGCTACCACTACTATGTCATCATAAGGTATTGCGTGAGCAATAGCTCGACGTACTAGTGGGTTGTCTAGTGGTGGTTTCTTTGTGTTAAAGAGTAGTAGGAGATTTTGGAAACTCGGTGATTTAACTACCACGTAATTAGGATCTTTTTCGAAGTCTTCTACTGTCTCTGGTGGCACGTACTGTGCAATGTCTATTTGACCTGCACGTAGCATTCTCTCCTGGGTAACAGCATCCTTAATTATCTTAACGATAAAGACGTCTGGTGCATTAGGACTAGCTAGTGGATAACCTGGCTCTTTCCAACCCCACCACTCTGTGAATTTTTCAAGAACAACCTCGTTCTCCGGATCCCACTTTACTAATTTATAAGGACCACTACCTACATCATTCCCCTTATTAAACCAATCTGCTACTTTAGGGTCTGTGAGGTTTTCTGCACCTGCATATTCAGCTACTTTAGGACTAAATATGTATACTCCATAGGGGCTTGAAAGGATCTTGTCTAGTGGTGCTGGATATTTTAAGTAGAATTTAACAGTGTAATCGTCTACAACTTCAATTCTCTCAACAGGTTCTAATATGTAAGCTGCACCTTGTCCAAGTGTTATTGTCCTATCAATAGAGGCTTTAACAGCCTGAGCAGTTACAGGTGTTCCATCATGGAAAACAGCATTTCTCCTCAGGTAAAAAGTCCAGATAAGTCCATCTGGACTTACTGTGTGGTTAATTGCTAATCCAGGTATGAACTCGTCTTTAATGGGATCATACCATAAGAGAGTTTCATAGACAAGAGGTAGCCACAATACAGAGTTAGAGAACTCGGTACTAGGATCGGCTGTAGTCATTTCAGATAATGAAGCATATATAACCACTTTCTTTACCGGCGTGGGTGGAGGTGAAGGCCTATAGATAAGTGCAATACTCGCAGCGACAATAGCTACTACAAGTACTACCAGGACCGCGACAAGTATGTGTTTTGGAATTCTAACCACGAGACCTCACCCTTATAGCAGTAAGATTACACGTACTTTTATATTTTGGACTTAATTTTTATTTTAACTTTATAAATCTAGCTATTCACGAATTTTAATACGTGGTGGTATATTTTGAGTCTTCGTTTTAAATCTGAGCTTGACGTGAAAAAATTAGTTCTTGGTGCTACAATTCTAGGTACTGGTGGTGGAGGTGATCCTGAAGAGGGTTTTAGAATTCTCTATGACGCTATTAAGGCAACTAATAGACCTGTAGAATTAATTAACATTGAGGATATTCCTAGTGAAGGATTTATAGTAGTACCCTATTATGTGGGTTCAATAGCGCCTGGTTTAAAGCCTAAAAAGCCTGTTAAAATAGCAGATCCTATTAGTAAGGCTTTTGAGCTTCTCGAGAGAGAGCTTGGCGGTAGAATTGTAGGTGTTGTTGCATCTGAAATGGGTGGGTTTAATACACCTGTAGCTCTCAGTATTGGTGTCTTAAAGGGGCTTCCCGCGGTAGATGGTGATCTTCTGGGAAGAGCAGCACCTGAATTACACCAGTGTACTGTTCATATATTTGGCTACTCAATGGCTCCATCAGCTCTAGTCAGTGAGACTGGTAACATTATTATCGTTAAAGATTATGCAGATATAGATGACTATGAATCTATAGCTAGATATTTATCTGTATTAGCCGGTAGATTTGTAGCAGTAGTTGATACTCCATTAACAAGAGAAAAAGCTGAAAAAGCTGTTGTAAAGAACACTATTAGTTTAGCTTATAAGCTAGGTGATGAGGTCTTAAGAGCTATTGAGAGTAAAGAGTCTCCTGCTGAGAAAATAGCTAAACTCTTAAACGGCTGGGTTGTATTTGAAGGTATTGTAGAGAGGTATATGTGGAGAGATGAAAAGGGCTTTTTGAAGGGTGAAGTGTATATTCGTGGTAGGGGTAAATATGCTGGTAGACTTGTTAAATCGTATATTATGAATGAGCACATAATGGTGTGGATTGATAATGAGCCACTAGTAATGCCACCAGACCTCTTTACGCTTATAGCACCGAGTGGAACACCAATTACAAATACTGTTCTTAAAGAGAACATGGAGGTTGTAGCTATAGCTGCACCAGCGCCTCAAGTGTGGAGAACACCACGCGGATTAGAACT
>CAZMCE010000103.1:0-3412 GCA_964564855.1 uncultured Thermosphaera sp.
AGCAGGCCTCTAGCTAAGTATAAAGCAAAACCCGAGATCACCCCCATTGATATCGAAGCTAAGTATGTGTGGAGATATCCGTGTACAGGGTAATCTCTGAGTAAACCCATAAATACTAGTATAGGCTCAACATCTACAAGTAGTGTTGTAGTTACTATGAGAGTTAACCAGTCTATTCTCTTTCTGAGGAAAAATCCAACCAGTAGTCCAGAAGCGAGGTGATATGTAGTAAAGGGCACAAAGATAGCCTCTTATGCTAAGAACACACATAGATAAATCTCACTTATAAAGTTTTAAATCTGAGTTTTAATAGTAACTCGCATCGAGACACTGCTTAGTTTTCATAATAATTAAACTCTAAGTAACTAAATAGCGTACTTGTGAGAAACCATCTATAAGTAGAACTGTAAGTATATTCTTACTAATCATAGTTACAACCTGAAAGCCTCGCCTTTTAGGGCGGGGAGGAGGTCAGCTATAAATAACGCTGAGCTTTTCAATAGAACTTTTTGTTATAGTCTTTGTTATAGTTCTATATTAACTCCTATTATTTATATGTATATGTGGTAGGCGTGTATGATAAGAAGCGGTTTAGAAGAGCGTGTTGCGAGAATTGAGGGTATTCTTGAGCAGATGGATAAGAGATTTAAGGATGTTCTTGGGCAGTTGAATGAGAGATTAAATCATCTTGAAAGTGAAATTAGAGATTTAAGAAGAGACCTGAACTACAGGTTTTACTGGCTTTTAGGAGTACAAATATCAATGTGGATAACTATAATAATAGCAGTTCTACTCAAGTAGAGAGTTAATGTGACTACTACATAGTAAGAATTCTTTTCACGTAACTTAAAAAGTAGCTTGAGGATTTACCTGTGTTTAAATCAAAAGTACTTCTATTCTAGCTTAACTAAGTGTAGTAGAAGTGACTACTAGGTATCTATGTTTTTAGTTCTGTAAAAGCATGGAAAGTTGGAAGTTTAGTTGTCTTAGTTATTTTTATTTTAATGTTTATTTAGTATTTAAAACCCCTTGTATATAAATACTTGTATACCTGACATATAGCTATATAGTCTCTATAGGTGTATTTGAATTGACTTTATCTATACTGCTATATGCTGGTGTAGTGTTAGTGTTGTTTTTAGCTTGGATTAATGGAGCTAATAATGCTGGTAATGTTATTGGAGTTGCTGTGGGAGCCAGGAGTATTAGTGTAAAGAGAGCTCTCTTATTAGCTTTTATTTTTGAAATTACTGGTGCAGTATTACTTGGACACTATATCTCTACGACTATTATGAGGGGTATTATAGACCTACGTGAACTCAGCGGAGATATACTAGTAGCTGGTGTAATTATAGTAGCGTTTTCAGCTGTACTCTGGATGTTTATTGCTACACTTCTACGTGTACCTCTCAGTATAACACAAGCTGTAGTTGGCGGTATTACTGGGTTTGGACTAATAGCTCTAGGTGTTAATGAGATCTCTTGGTGGAGACTACTTGTAATTATTTCATCATGGCCTATTACACTACTAGTAGCAGTACTCCTCTCACTACTATCTCACAGAGTGCTCTCAAAACTAACTTCACACACTAAGAATACACGTAACTTACTAGTACTCTTCTCAACTCTACTCTACACTTGTATAGTTATAACACTCCTACTAGTTATAGGTGGTATTAGTAGTGAAATACATGGCCTCCTCTACTACTCGCTCTTAACACCTCTCTTACTCGTAATACCCTACACTGTGATTTTAGAGGGAATTACTCGTAGAGACTACTACGAGGCAAAACATCTACTCTATAATCACCTCTTATTAGTTACATCTTCACTTGCAGCTTTTAGTCATGGTGCTCATGATGTAGGAGTTTCAGCGGGTCTACTACAACTACTAGTCGAAGAGATCATTGGTAGTGAGGGCTCAGTGGTGACAGGGGTTTCAAGAATAGTACTACTAGTCTCAGGATTTACAATAGCGCTTGGTATACTTAGCTGGGGTTATAGAGTACTAGGAACTCTAGGTGAGAGAATAACACCTCTAACACCTGAATCAGGCTTTACAGCTCAGTTAAGCTCAGCATTAACAATACTACTAGCAACTAGACTAGGTCTACCCTCCTCAACAACACTAGCTATCACGGGAGCTGTTATAGGAGTAGGGCTTTCAAGGGGTCGAGGCTATGTAAGCTATAAGACAATACTGAGAATACTCACCACGTGGATACTTAGTTTTCCATTAACACTAGCCTTCTCAATAACTATGACAATTCTCTTCACTAGAGTAGCTTAGACGTGTACTAATACTTACTTCTTGTTTAATTTTCTCAAATGTGTTATGGGAGAGCCTAGAGATATTGTTTTAAGGTGATTTACGCGGATACTGTATCTCAATGTAGGGGTATGCTAGTACTAACCCTATATACCCTGTAGCACTCTCAGCTTGCTCTTTACTCATATATAGTTCAATGACAAACTCTAGTGTAATAGTGTCTCCTGGTTTAAGAAGCTTTAAGACCTCGTAATTTATGTTGCGCAGCTCATCTTCTGAAACATAGAGGAATGTTGGAGTACATGGCTCACCACATACTTTTCTAATACCTGTCCACATACAGACCACTCCCTCGGAAGGCCCCAGCTCAGGTGTGTACACTACTGGGAATTTCTTGTTATTAATGAGGACGTAATGTTCAAATCTCAGTGTTAAGTCCTTGATCTGAGAAGTATTAGCTTCAAAGCAGTAGGGAAGTCCAAATCTCACTGAGAAGAAGTAGGGGTCTGTGGCATTAGGTAGCGAGTACCTATCTCTATAAACTCCTAGAGTTATGTTAGAGGGGAGTGTGAAGTTTACTCTTATAACCCAGCGTTTAACTAAATACACTACTGGAGATCTAAGTGCTGGGTAAGGTATAGCTCTAAGTATTTTACTCTCAGTAAGATTTCTCACCGGCAGCTCAACAGTGTCATGCTCCATTATGCAGTAGTATTGTACGAGTAGGTTGTCTAAGTGTAGTGCTTCAAGACCTCCCTGCTCTCTACATGTAAGAGGTCGCTTTTCAAACTCTAAAATATCACGGTAGCGAACAACCTCTTCTTCACCAAGATATGGAAATCCATAAAGCTCAGCGTAGGGTTTCTCACTAGTTCCAGGAAGTTTAAAGTATGTAGTAAATACGTAGGAAAGCAAGAGTAAGGAGAGCACAAAAGTAACTATGAGGAAAAAGGTCTTTAATCTGGTCAATAGCTTGCACCCACTAATTTTTTACTTTACTAGTACCTAGGTATATATCCATTAATGCCGAGCTCTTCAACTCTCTTTGTGCCATCTCTTAATAGCACTTCAATAACTATTCTAGTTGAAAAGCCTTCAGCCCTCTTCAATATGACGTAGTTAACGTTGTGTAGAGTTATGTTT
>CAZMCE010000104.1:0-3366 GCA_964564855.1 uncultured Thermosphaera sp.
ATGGCTCTTGGCACCACTATAGTTTTTGATTTTAAGATTAGTGAACGCGAATTTGATGAAGCTGAGAAAGCTGCTCGTGAGAAGTACTGGCCAATAGTCTCTAAGGCGAAATTCTTTATAACTACTAACTGGGACACATGGAGAATATACAGCGTTACTAACACTGGGTTAAGTCTCATAGAGGAGGGTGATTTACGTGAAGCTGAGAGGTTCTTAAAGACGCAAATAATTCCTCAGGTAAAAGAGATCAGAATACCACCATTACTAGAAAATGTTGAAGCTCTCTACAAGCTTGAGCACGAGGAGCTTCTTAACAACTTGAAGAAGGCTTTCAACAGCGTCAGAGAGGATGCTAGAATCAAACCTCTTTACGAGGCATACAAGAGCATGATGAGCATGCTTTATGGTGAAGCAGATGAAGGGTTTTTTGAAGATCTCTTTATAAGACACACATATATGCACATGGTTGTTTTAGCCTCTCTTACGGCTGCTCTGGGGAAAATAGGGAAAGTAGAAGATATGTGTAGCGGCTCTCTGATCAATGTTGACATAGCACTTCCCTATTTAAATTGGTGGAAAGTAGCATTAAGCAATGAGGCTGCGAGAAAACCTATTGAAGAAGTGCTAGAAAAGATCGTAGCAAGGGCAAACCTTGTAGACTGGTCCCTTGGTGTAGCAGAAGATGTTTTTAGAGGTCTTTATGAGTTTCTCGTAGAACCCTCCGTTAGGAGAGATCTAGGCGAGTACTACACACCAATATGGCTTATAGAAATGATGATCAACGAGTTTAATATCAAAGATAAAGTGATCTTAGATCCGTTCTGTGGCTCAGGAACATTCCTAGTAAAAGCGTTTTACATGAAATACGAGGCAGGTGAGAATCCTGATAGCGCATTAAACGAGGTTGTAGGCTTTGACATAAACCCGCTTGCTATAGCTGTTGCTAGGGCAGAGCTTGTAATAGCATATAGGAGAGTGTGCAGTAAGGAGCCTGAAAACCCACCTCATATATACCATGTAGATACGTTTGCAACGTGGTTTGGCGGCGATGTAATACCTATTATGGGGCTTGAAGAATTGATGAAAAAAGCAAGAGCGTATTTACAGACATTAATTAACTTTAAGCAAATAAAAGTAGGTAGTTCACTTGAAATATTAAGCGTGCTTAGGAATCTTGAGAAAAACCTTACATACACTATAAGGTTTTCATATTATGAGTGTAGACTAGATGTCAAGTGTCTCGAAGAAAAAATTGGGAATTATTTGAAGAAATATCTAAGAGATGCTGAAGACTCATTTACTCAGAAATTCTTGGAACACTTCGAGAAAGATCACGTGGCGAGATCTATTGTTAACTTGATTACGAGACATGGAGGTAACGATGTATGGGCTGTAGTGCTAACATCAATTTACACGCCTATTTTAATGACGAAGTTCAAGCCAGACATCATAATTACGAACCCTCCCTGGAAACCTGTAACTGAGTACAAGGCACCATACTCTGATAAAATAAGAGAATACATGTTAGAGAAGATAAGAAGACGAATACCTGAAAAGGCTGCTCAAGTCCTCGCGGGAGCAGATATAGCTGCAGCCGCTCTCGGCAAGTCTATTGAGCTCGCTCAGGATGGTGTGGGGTTCATTATGAACAAAGATCAGCTGTTTAACTACAAGCACTCTACACCAGCTGGTATAGTGGCAACGTACTGCATACTAGAAGGCTTGTTGAGGAATATTAAAGCTAAGGTGAAGCTGTTTGATTTCGACTTCGACGTCTTCCAGCACGGCGTACACCCCGCAGTCATCATTGTGAAGAGGTGGTAGGAGATGAGCTGGGCAACTGAGCTATATATGGTTAAGTTAAAAATACCTAAAGATAAGAAGTACGATAAAAGTTTAGACCTCGAAGATATTAGAGAGTACATAGAAATAAGGTCTATTGGCAAGAGCTACGAGAGCTACATCAAGCCGGGAATACTCTACTTCACAGAAGACCTCAATGCTCTCGCGAGAGAACTAGGCGTTGATAGAATAGTGCCCAAGGGCATCTATATAATGGGTATCTATGGTGGGGAGAGGAAAAAAGGAGAAGAAGAGTATGCAGGCCTTGTACTCTTAGAGCATTCAATCGAACATGTTAATTTCAAGTTCAAACTGTACAATACGAAGGATCCCCTAATTGTGCCCGTAGACTCTCTGAAAAAGTATGGGGTAAAAGTATACAAGATGATTTATGTTGGGGAGATAAACCCGTTTAGGATCAATAGATACCTCGACATTATTCTATCCGAGCTGGGAGGAGATTCATTTAAGAAGTTTCTCGAGGAGACTCTTGCACTGAATGAGCGTGATATTTCTGCAGAGACTCGCGGCAAGGTGAGAAAGCTAATTAATGAACTACGACAGCCTACAGCGGTAAAGCCATTGAACACTAATAAGTACTACGTTGTATACAGGTGCGATGGAGCGTTTACGTCCTCTGCGTGTAAGCCTAGTGATAACAACATTATTGTTGAATCACACGTTTCTTATCTTGAGGTTAGAGATGAGGATGTAGCATATTACTACGCTGCAGTACTTAATTATCTCGCATATGTTGCTGTTGATATGAAAAGAACCTTTGTTAGACATCAATTCGCTAGGCCTCTACTAGCCACCTATATTGCTGGCTTATCATGGAATAGTGTAGATGTTGAAACAAGAGAGAAAATCGTAGCTCTCTCCAAGAGGCTTCACGAGAAGGCTCCAAGCAAGGAGTATGCTAATCAGAGAGTAGCGTTGAAGGAAATAGTATTGTTTCCCGAGTTTAAAGAGATTGTGGAAACATTAAACTCTAAGGTTAATAAAGAGAGCCTAGAGGAAGCCTTAAACATGGTGTCCGGTAAAGGTGTTGAAGAGTAATACATGTTTTCACAGATCCTGTAGTTGAGCTCCACGAGATCTTTTAATTGAATGTCAGGAATACATTTAGTTGAACTCAAATCTCTTATTAGATCTACTAGTTAAATCACGAAATCTAGTTGCGAGCATAAACTAGAACCTCTAGTTGAGTTGGTCAAGGAATTCATTTAGTTGATGCTGTCTAGTTGAACTTAACTAATCCTACTTCACGAGTCCTACAACTAATTGTTATGATCGTTTAGTTGGACTCTAACTAAATTTCATGGATTTTTACTAATTAAAGCTAATCAACTAGAACCTACTGAAGGAAGTATAACTAGTTGACTATAAAGTGTATATTTAGTTAACTCCTACTAGTTAAAACTGATGGAAATCCGTTGAATTACCTACAAATTCATCAACTAGAGCTGCTGAAGCTATAAGCCTTGTAAGTAGAGTTATTAAGGGTAGAGCGTAGTGTTTATG
>CAZMCE010000105.1:0-3356 GCA_964564855.1 uncultured Thermosphaera sp.
TGTACAACTACTCGCTGTGTTGAGGGCTTAGCTAGATGGGTAAGTTCTTTAGCTAGAGTGTTATCATGGTCTTTCACTAAGTTTCATGGTTACGCGTACCCAAATGAAACTCACTACGAATACCGGCAGGACTGCTAGCCGGTGGGAGAAACCCTGCATGGGTTCAAATCCCGCCTCCAGTACTTCTCTCTTAAAACTCTACTCTTAGCTTAGTATTGTCTTTATACATGTGAGATTTTGGACTAATATTATTAGTACCTGAGTTAGCTTACTGATAAGGGTGGTGATGTGTGAGTCTTATTGTGAGACGTGGTAGAATTGTTACTTCTAAGCGTGTAATTGAAAATGCCTATATTCTAATAAAGAATGGCTTAATAGTAGAGGTTAAAGAAGAGCCTTATACAGGACTTGCTGAAACTGTGATTAACGCTGAGGGGCTTATAGTTATACCAGGTTTTATAGATACTCACACACACGGTATTCGAGGATTAGATTTCACAGCTAATAGAGAGCCTACTAGTATTCTCCAGGCAGCTAAGTACTATGTTAGGCATGGAGTTACCAGTTTCTTAGCTACAACTATTACAGCTCCATTTGAAGTTCTTGTAGAGGCTTGTAGCGCTGTAAGAGAGGCTATGAGAACATGGAGAAGTGAGTGTGGTGCGAGAATACTGGGAGTACACCTCGAAGGACCCTATATAAGTCCTGAAGCTGCAGGCGCACAGAACAAGACTTATATTCGCTCACCTAATATTGAGGAGTTTAAGAAACTAGTAGAAGCTTCAGGTAACATTATTAGACAGGTAACTATCGCACCTGAACTACCAGGTGCTAGCGAATTTATAGCTTATGCTAAAAGTTTGGGTGTTACTGTAAGTGCTGGTCATACTAATGCCTCTTACGAGGAGGGTTTAAAGAGCATTGAATTAGGTATATCTAAAGCTACACACTTATTTAATGGTATGACAAGGTTTCATCATAGAGAACCGGGTATAGCATTAGCCCTCTTACAGTCACCAAGTGTGTACTTGGAGATTATAGCGGACTTCATACACCTCCACCCTGCAGTTGTTAAAATGATCATTGACTACGCCTCTCCGAGAAGAGTAGTTTTAGTAACAGATTCTATAGTTGCTACTGATATGCCAGATGGCATGTACGATCTTGGTGGGCTTAGAGTTATTGTTAAGCGTGGTGTGTGTAAACTCGCTGATACGGATACACTAGCTGGAAGTACTCTAACCATGGATAGAGCTGTTAGTAATGTCTACAAGCTGGGTTACAGCTTGAAGGATCTAGTATTAATGTCTAGCTATACACCAGCTAAGAGTATTGGTTTAAGTGGAGTTGGAGATATAGAGGTGGGATATTATGCTGATCTCATAATTCTAGACCAAGATCTCAACATTAACAAGACCATTATAGGTGGAGAAGTAGTTTACGAGAAGTGAAGTAGCTGAGTAATTTTTTCTTTTCTAAGAAATTATAATAACGAAAGTAGGGCCTCTGTCTAGGTGTCATAAACTTTAGTTAAGGGAAGAAGTTGAAGAATTAAAAAAGAATAGTTTACTTGCCAAGTATTATTTTAAGGATAGCACCATATATTATAGCCCATATTCCACAGTCTGCACTCATACTTAGACCTGTTAATCCCAGTTTTTCTATACCTAGGAATGGATATGCCCATATTGGTAGAAACATGTACCAGAATGCTGATAGTACACTTCCAACTATTACGCCTGGAATACCGCCTTCCTTATCTGCGAGAATACCGGTAGTTGCACCTACAAAGAACATGTATATAGCATTAGGTAATATGACTAAAGGAGATCTTAATATGGCTTGTAATATTGTTGCAAATGGTACAATAATAACGTGTATTAAAACACCAAGCATTAATGCCATTGGCCTAAATGGATATACTGTTGGCACATCAAGAGCAGGTATAGCTCCAGGTATAACTCTTTCACTTATACCTCTGAATGCTGGTATAATTTCTCCAAGGAATGTTCTAACACCAAATAATAGGACTTCAATACCAGCTGCAAAGAGAAGTGCCTGAATAATAGCCCACACAATATAGTTCTTACCACCACTAAATTCAACTTCCACTACTGTAGGTCCTAGATATATTGTAGGAACTAGAAATACTACGAGCATTATAAGACCCGAGATTATTCCAGGTTGTTTTAAGAATGCTAATTCTTCTGGTAGTTTTAAAGCTTCTGCCTCCATTTTTGAAGCTTTTCCACCAGTGATATTATTAATTGCTCTTGGTATAAGTCCTCCAAATATCATGAGACCAAAATTCTGTGTGTGTCCAATATTCCACTGTCCATCAGTAACTTTCTTTACAAAAGGCCATACCATAGCTGGTGCAACAGTTAAGTATATTGCAAGTAGTAGAGAGCCTAAAGCAGCTGCTCCAGGACCTATTATGCCGTAGTTATGTAGTACTAGGGCAATAGCACCAGCCATAGTCCACATTACGTGTCCTGTTAAGTAAACATGTTTAAATGGTGTCTTAGGTGCAAGTATCCTCACAATTATTAAGTGTAGAATAAATCCTACTCCAAAAATAGCACCTATTTCAAATCCTAATCCAGCAGCCATCGCCGATGCTGTAGTGACTTCTTCTAGCGTATATACACCTGTAAAACCGAATGCTCTAACAAATAAACTCGTAAGAGGTCCAAGTGCACTAACTATGGTTAAGGCGCCCGCTACAACGACCAATAACGCTATGAATGTTCTAATAAACCCTGTAAATATCTCATGAGTTCTCTTTTTAAGAGCAATTAATCCTACAAGAGCTACGAGTGCTATTGTAAATGCTGGTGTTGATAGAATGTCAAGAAGAGCCTTTATTATTCCTTCTATGGGCAAGTCAAAGTCCCCTCCTTAGTTTAACTCAGATTCTTATATGATGCAGGGGATTTATATATTTTACTTTTTATTATTTTAAAAACATTTCTCTCCTTCTTATAATGTAAGGAGGGTGTGGGGGATGATTAAGAAGAAACTTAAAATTGTTGCTTTATGTGGAATGGGAATGGGTACAGTATTTTTGATTAAAATGAATATTGAGAAAGTACTAAGAGAACTCAAAATTCCAGGTGAAGTCATAGCATCAAATATATCAAGTTTGAGTTTAGGACATGATACAGATTTAATAGTTGCAAGTATGGATTTTGAAAAACTTCTTAAAGATAAACCTGTGAGAAAAATCTTTTTAAAAAATCTGATTGACATAGGAGAACTAAGAACTAAAATGATAACTACTCTAAAAGAAATGGGTTATCTTTAAAAAAGATAAGTCAAAGTATTTAATGAGAATCATAAATTTCTATAGTTTC
>CAZMCE010000106.1:0-3348 GCA_964564855.1 uncultured Thermosphaera sp.
TCACCATGAAACCTGAAGTAAAACCATACCTTGAAAAACTCGTTAAAATAGCCTCATTAAAGACCACTACACTGATATGCCGTGAGAGAATACCCTGGCTCTGTCATAGAAAAATACTCTCTGACTATCTAGTAGCTAGGGGTTTTAGAGTACTACATATAATTAAAGAGAGTCAAGTAGTAGAACATAAGTTGAGCAAATGTGCTCGAGTTATAAATGGTAGATTAGAGTACTATTAGAAGTAGCTTTAACATGGTATAGACGTGAACTCTAATAATTATTGGCGAACAATATAAGTAGAGTTATTTCATTTAAATAAAAGTAATTTTTATTTATTCTGTGTTTTAGGTGTTAGATATTTTGGAGTATGCTGTGTTGACTAGGAATTTAACGAAAATATATAGTGGTGGAAGTGTAGGTGTTAGATCGCTAAATCTCGCTATAAAAAGCGGTGAAATATATGGGTTAATAGGTCCTAATGGTAGTGGTAAAACTACTACTCTGAGAATTATTGCTACACTACTAAAACCAACTAGTGGAGAAGTCTATGTTTATGGAGTTGATGTCGTTAAAAACCCTCTTGAAGCGCGAAGACTCATCAATTATCTCCCAGAAGAAGCCGGAGCTTACAGGGATTTAACAGGCTTAGATTTTATAAAATTTATGCTTTCAGTAAGATTTACTGGTAAGAGACTTGAAGAAGCTATTGGAGAGGCTATTGAAATAGCAGATCTGGGAGGTGATTTGAAGAAGCCTATAAGAGGATATAGTAAGGGTATGAAGAGAATACTAGCACTAAGTACTGTTCTGGCATCTCGTCCAAGAGTACTAGTATTAGATGAGCCAACTACTGGATTAGATGTTGAGAGAAGCATGTATGTGAGAAATATGATTAGAAAATATAATAGAGAATACGGAGTAACAGTACTACTTAGTAGTCACAATATGTTAGAAGTTGAGTATCTTTGTAATAGAGTAGGAATACTATATAGGGGGAGTTTACTCGCTGAGGGTACTATTGAAGAACTTAAAAGTAAAGTAGGAGGTGTAAATTTAGAAGAAGTATTTTTAAAAGTTAAAGGTAGAGCATTATGACTTTAATACCACTAGTAGTAAGAGAAGTTAAAGCATTTATTAAAAATCCAGCATTTCTACTCGGTATTGTTTTTATAATAGTATTTTACGGCGTACTAGGCAAATTAATGTCTACAGGTATTCAAACCGCTGTTGAACAAACACTCAATATGCAAGTTGGAGTTGTTTTAAAAGATACTTCAGAATTCGCTATGAAAGTACTAGCTATTATTAATAAGACTAGTGGTGGTAGACTACAATTAGTACCAAGTGTAGAGGTGGGTTTAAGTAAATACGACACAGTCTTAGTAATACCTTCAGATTTCACACTAAGAGCTATAGAACTAGATAAGCCTATCAATCTAGAATCTTATATTAAAATCGATACTATTTCACCAGTAGTTAGTGGAGCAAAAACAAATATGATATCTACTATTAGCGATTTAATAAAGAAATCTGTATCATATGTAATAGCTATTGAGAGAAATATTGACCCCTCATTAATTGATAAGCCAGTTTTAATAAATTCAACACTTCAAGTATATGGTAAAATCATGAAGTTAGAAGAATACTCTGCTATTTCATTCCTCATGGGGTTCGTGCCAATGATAATTGCTATAATAATGGGTATTAATGCGACGTACGCGTCTCAGTTTACAGCTACTGAAAAAGTTGAAAAAGCTTTTGAAATGCTCCTCGCGCAGCCTATTCCTAGGAGAAACATAGTCTTTGCTAAGATAATTGGGTCTATTATTGCCTCACTACTAATGGGCATTGCTTATTTTACTGGAATGCTCTTAATATTGTTAAGTGCAACAACCTCTCCGCCTAGTACTAGTGGAAGTGCTCCTGAAATGTCTATAAGCCTCGTAGAGGTGATTTCTAATAAAATAGGTTTTAACGCTCTACTAATATCTATTGCGACAATAATACTTGGCTTAATATACTCAGGTGCTTTAGGCATAACTATAGGTTCAATAGTCTCTGATGAGAGAATTGCGGGTGCTTTGACAGCTCCTATAATATTTATATTTATAGGAATAGGTTACGCGCTTATTTTCATTGGATTACCAATTAACATAGTTACAGGAATAGTTGCGGGAATCACGATTGCCCCCTTACCAGTAATAGCTCTAGTTTCTACAATGATAGGAGATTTTACAGCTCTCATGACTTCTATAATTTTCGCAGTATTCTCAACAATAATAGTCATGACTATCGCAGTATACATATATAATAGAGATATTGTTGTACTAGGGCTGAGAATAGGTAAATTAAAACTAAAAGAGAGAGGATGAGTTTAAAGCTTCTAGACTAACCTTGAACACACGAGTTACGAGTAAATAGCCGTGAGAATCGAGGCTATAAGTGAAAATTAAAACAAGTAGCTTAAAAGTAAAACTCTCTCTATTACTACTACTCTACATACGTCTTTATGTAAATATAAGCTCAGTTTTCTGTACACTATCTGTATACTAATAGTAACTGGTGTGGAGTTTGAGCTCTCCTCTTAAGACTTGGAGGAGTAATGTTGAGGGTGTTGAAGTAGAGGTTTTAGAGTTCGCAGATACTGTAGAGACTGTGGAGAAGGCGTCTAGACTTAGTGGTTACCCTGTTTCGCAGATAGTTAAAACTCTATTATTGAGAGCTGGTAAAGACTATGTTGTCGTTGTAGCGAGAGGCGATCGGAAGGTTGATTTTGAAAAGGCTACACGATTACTCGGTGTGAGAACTACACTCGCAACACCACGAGAGGTCAACACTGTCCTCGGAGTTGAAGTAGGAGCTGTTACACCACTTTTACCTCGTATTAAGAGTTTAAGAGTAATTATAGATCCAGCTGTATTAGAACACGAGTACGTAGTGTGTGGCGGTGGATCACTAAATAGGCTTTATAAGATTAAAACAAGAGAACTCCTCAACTACCTTAATCCCGAAGTCACAGACATATTCACTACTCAGCATAAATAACCTCTTACTCTTAAACTCCTCTTTTAAACACCTTCTTAAACTTCAATGTCCTCGGGAAAGTAGAGAAAAGTGAAAAACGAATTAGAGAGATAGTGGTATAGGTGGGATTGTTGGTAATGTTGGTGGGGCTGTTTCTGCTACTCTTATCTAGGGCTATGTAGAGTGGTGTCCATGCTACGAAATTCAATATTGGGATGAAAATGTCAACTATGAACAATATTGCTGCTACGAGGTATAGAGTGTTCTTTTCTATATCGTGTAGTTTAAATCCAAGTATTATCGTGCCCACATAGCCGAGTATTA
>CAZMCE010000107.1:0-3324 GCA_964564855.1 uncultured Thermosphaera sp.
GATTAGAGGCTATACTATTCTAGTAGATTATCAGAAATTAGGATATGATGTCTACGCACTTACACTACTACAAGTTGACGGTGCTCACATAGTTGAAGTTGAAGAAGCTCTTAGTAAAGAACCTAGTGTTAAAGCTGTCTATGACATAACAGGAGAATATGATATTGCTATTATTAGTATACTTAAATCTGTCAACGACCTTGATAGTTTCACTAAGAGAATACTTAAAAACCCCTACATTAAGAGGTCTGTTACAAGCATTATACTGAGAGTAGTTAAAAACACACCACACGTAGAGATAGCTTTTTACTAATTTAAAGCTAAAACGCACTTTTAATATACACTTAACTACTCTACTCCCATATATTTTTCTAAGAATAGTGCTGTGTAAAAGAGGAATTTTGCTAATGCTCTTCTATCTAGACTTATAGTATGCCCTATATCTGGGACTACATGGAGTTCAAATATCTTATTATACTCTACAAGTTTCTGTACAAATCTCAATACTGGTTTTAATGGTGTTCTTGAGTCATTTTGAGGCTGTATAATACAGAGTAGTACTTTAATGTTCTCGACATAGCTTAGTAGAGATCTCTCCTTAAAAAGCTCTTTCTTGCCAGCAAAAAACTTCGAATTGCTTAAAGTAAGCATCTGCAAGCTCATACATCTCCTCCAAATCAGCTACAGGTGCACCTGCAATACCACATCTCCACAAGTCAGGTTTCTTAGTGAGCTACATTAATACTGTGTAGCCACCATAACTATATCCTACAATAGCAAGTCTCCCATCATCAGCTAAACCGCTCTCAACAGCCCACTTAGCCGCTACAGCTACATCCTCCATGTCCCCTCCACCAGGATCACCAATATTCATTCTCCTAAACTTCTCACCGTAACCTGTAGATCCTCTAAAGTTAGGTGCTACTATGTGATATCCCAGTGCAGCTAATGTAGCTATTATTGGAGACCACGAGTCTGCAGCCTCAGACCAGGGCCCTCCATGTGGATATACTACTACTGGTCCTGGTTTAGATGATAGTTTAGACTCTAATACAAATACTGGCACTATAACTCCATCAGAAGAAGTTATCTCAGTAAACCTAACACTACCGAGCCTCTGAACAACGTCCTCTGAGAGACTCTCACTAGCTAGTACTCTCACTTCTCTAGTCTTCACGTTAATAGCTATAATTCTAGGCGGTGTCTTAAGTGAGGAGTGTGCCACGTACGCATACTCACCGTGAACAGTAGCTGAAGATATAAAGCCAGACTCTAACCCTACAAATTTATTACTTACAAATATGTGTGATTTACCCTGCTTCTTAGCAATAGCCCAGAATACACCCTCATCACTCCACCCATAATCAACGTACTCTACAGGATCAAACTCGTATAGCTCACTACCACCATTTACAGCTAACTTAATTTCGCCTGTATTTGCATCAAATAAGTAAAGTCTTTGCTTATTAAGATCCTCATAATCACTTGCAAAGATCACAACATTTCCGCTGATCTTAGGATTTACTGATACGCTCCTCTCTCTAGGTGTATAGATCTTAAATTCTCCTCTAGCGATGTCTAGAATAAAGAGCTCCGTAGAGAAGGGGTTTCCTCTGAGAAAACCATAACCAACTATGAACTCACCATTAGTATCTGTTACAAACTCACGCCCCTTAGTCTTAACGAGTAGTTCTGGCTCACCTTTAAGCTTAGCAATATATATACCAGACTCCTCACCGCTAGCACCAGACCACGCAATGTACTCTCCATTAAATGCCAGCCCCATTACTCTCTGAGGTGGTAGTGAGCTTGAGAGATCAATAAACTCTCCACTCCTAATGTTAACAGCATAGATCCTGCAGAGCTCAAAACCCCTACTCACATCCCTAGTAAAGACTACGTAGTCAGAGCTCGGATGTGACTTCGCATGTAAATATATATTCTTAGCCACTTTAGCTTTAAGTCCACTTAACGGGTTTATAACATATAAGTCAAAGACACCGCTCTCAGTAGAGCCATGGAGAATTAGCCCTCCTGAAGTAACATTGTAAATTACGTAGCTTAGAGTACTAACTATACTCTCAATAATTTAAGCAATCTCTACAAGTCTCTTACTAGGCAATGTAAACTCCCACCACTAATATCACTAGTAGTATAGGATAAGTTTAGTTAAAAGCTCTCTGTAGCATAATTACGTAGTAGAGATCAAATATACTGAGAAGAGCTCTCGTGAACTAGAAGTTTAAAGGTAAATAGATAAAAACTACTTCTTTCTGAGCACATAACCTGCTATAAAGCCCACTATTAGTGATATGGGTATTGCTATGTACACTAATGTGTAGTCTACTATAGTCTTAGTCACCGTAGTTAGTACTGGAGTTGATACCAAACTAGTTAACGTGGTTGTAGTGATCGTTGTTACTGTTTCACGTAGTGTTGTAGTAGCAGTCACTGTAACTGTATTAGTAGTAGTGCTGGTGATCGTTGTCGTGTGTGTAATGACTACTGATACTGTCTCTTTACTTAAGAATATAGGTGTTAGTTTAGCATCTCTTGGTGGACTAATACCTAGTAGGTAAGCTATTGTTGGTGCTACTTGAAGTGAAGACGCTGTACCCAAGTAGCCTCCACTAACACCGGGTCCAGCAGCTATGAGAACTGCTCTAAGCTCCTTATAGTGTGGTAAGTGTGGCCCATGATCACCTGTAAGTGTCAGTAGCGGCTTAACTGATACTATCTCTACAGCCTTACCTGTATCTGGGTCTCTTACAAGTGCTGTTGAACTAGTATAACCTGGTCTCAGAGCATATATTATATCACCTACTCTTCCGCCAGTAAGACCAAGAAACTCTGCTTCTTCTCTAGAAAGTACTAGGTCAAATACTCGCTCCCCTGTTTCAGGATCCCTGTATTCTCTCAGCACTTGCACAACTTCACTTACAAGTAAACTGTAATTTGCCGGTGGAACAATACCACCCGCCTCTCTTCCAGCGAGATTCACGAATACGTGCACGTGCCACGGCGCATAAACCAGAGTACCTGTGACATTAACTTTGAAAGCGGCATCTACAGCTACGTAACCTTTATTACAGAGTATTCCATTAACGTAGACTATTTTCTTAATAGGTACCTGTCCATGATCAGATAGTAGCATGATAACGGTGTTTGGAGGTACATTCTCAAGTACAGCCCCTACAAACTCATCTACCATCTTATACGTTCTCACTATTAGATCCCAGTAATACTTGGCTTTCTCGGAATTGTAATATGGCATTGAGGGGTCTGTAAGCCCGAGGAACTGGTGGTATACATTATCAATTACAG
>CAZMCE010000108.1:0-3297 GCA_964564855.1 uncultured Thermosphaera sp.
TATATGCGGTGGTTAATGGAGACCTCGGGTTAAGAGTATTAAAGAGTAAGGGGCTTATGTCTATTGTAAATCATGGAGACTCAATGACTGCTTCTATGGATAAGTGGGACCAGTAAAGAACATCTATACTTCTCTCTCAGCGAGATCACTTATTAGAACTATTTGAAGAGTATGGTACTGTAATTAGCCTAGGAGACGCACTGAGACATGGTTGTACTGCAGACATTCACGATAAGTTTCAGCTTGGCGAACTCGCAGCAAACACTAAATTAGCTAGATATCTAAGCATAGTTGACAATATATTAAACTCTAACTTGAATTCCTTTAGAAATATATGGGAAATAGTGTGAAGAGGACTTCATGTTAAATACTAGTATTGGTGTTAGCCAACTATGGCTATCTCTTTTATTAGTTTACCTGTTTTAAATCTCTCTAGTATTAAGTTTTCAGCTATAGGTATGCTTGGCTTTCCATTTAAGATCCAATCTGCTATAAGTAGCCCGGTTACAGGCCCCATCATTAATCCGTGTCCACTAAAGCCGGCAGCTACGTAGAGGTTTTCGTGTGGATATACAGGCCCATATATTGGGTGATGATCTGGTGTTGTCTCGTAGTAACCTATCCAGTAGCGTAGTATATTGACATATTTTAGTACTGGCAGTAGCTCTATGATAGGCTTAATAGTGAGTCCTATGGCATCTATGCGGTGTGATGTGAGTGGTGCTTCCTGAATATCTGTGATGTTTCGCGCAAATATCAATCCTCCGTGTTCTGTTTGTGTGACATAAGGTGCACCTGGAGTATCCCAGTCAATTATTAGCGAAGGCTTTACTATTTCAGTATAGGGCTCTGTTATAATGGGGTGTCTCGTTTCATCAATGACAGGGAGCTCTATATTAACTGTGGCAAGGAGTTCACGTGTACCCTTACCACCAGCAGATACTATAAAAATATCTCCATAAATCTCACCTCTACTTGTAATAGCACTCTTTACCCTATAGGCACTAGAATTGAGCTTAACAACCTTAGTGTAAAAGTGAAAGATCACACCGAGAACCTTTAACTTCAAGTAAATCTTAACAAGATTCTCAAATATAGGCATTCTCCCAGCCGTGGGATCAAAAAGTGCACCAGTAATAATGTTCTTGTTAAGACCGGGTTGCACGTGCTCGGCTTCCTCAGTGCTGAGAACTGTTGTTGGAATACCGTAATTTCTATGAAATGCTGAGAGCTTTTTAAAAGCCTCAAGAGTTTCAAGCTTTCTAGCAATCCACAAGTAACCAGACTGCTTAAGCTCTAATCCTAGTTCACTCTTATACTTTAACCAGAGCTCAATACTCTTCTTCATTAGTATAACATGTTCTGGTGATGTAAAAGAGGATCTGAAACACCCAACGTTCCTCCCGGATCCTCCAGCACCTAGGTATCTCTCTTCTACTACGACTATATCTCTAACACCACGCTTCCACAACTCATATGCTGTGAAGAGACCGCTCACACCTCCACCTACAATTACAACTCGCACTTTATAACACCAGCTAAAAGTACTCTAGCTGGAAGAGGGACTATTGGTGGTCTAACTCGATACTCAGAGACTACGTCTTCAATTTTCCTTCCGGTAAGTCTTGTAAATATTCTAGCAGCTAACAGTAAACAAGCCCTTCCCTGACAAGGTCCAAACCCGATCTTCAAGTATTTTCTTAAGACCTCAAAGTCATCTATACCAGTCTTAACAGCGCTAATAATGTCCTCGACTGTTATGTCATTACAGCGACAAATAATTACAGGCTTTTCTAGCCCAGCGGGCAAAGACCTCACCTCTTAAGAGGGAAAAGTCTGAGTATTTACAATCACCTTATTTTTATAAAATACGTGTAGAGGAATTAAATGCAAGTAATTTCTCATCACTCGAGGAAGAAGGTCAAAGGATCCTCGGCCATATAGCTCTTACTTCGAGACCCAATCCTTTTGAGACTTTAACAGTGACCACATAGGTCTTATTCCTCTCCCACACTCTTACAACAACGCCTTCACCTAGTACTTCACCTCTTCTACTAAGTACCGTGACTTTATCTCCAACTCTGGGTACTGGAAGGAGTTCGTGAGGTACAGTAACGTAATCGGCATCAGGCTTTGATAAGTCTACCACAAAAGCAGCTAGACCTGGACACACAGCTACGCAAATACCACATCCAGTACACTTATCCCACACTATCTTAGGCAGTGCTATAATGCTCTCCATTTGAATAGCTTTAGTTGGGCAAAAAGGTACACAAATATTACAAGGTATTTCTTCAGGACATTCGAGTATAGCTACAGGACCCTTTAAGAGTCTTTCTTGTGGTGGTAGTAGATTAAGTCTCTTTAATTCCTCTAGCTCAATAGCTCCTGTTTCTCGAAATGTGAACTTCTCCACATAGGTCACCCAAATGATATTGGTGATGGAAACCTCTTTCTCAGATCTTCAAGCTCCTGAATACTTACAGTTACAGTCTCTTTGCCTCTCTTAGCCCTTGCGAGTAGTGGTGAGGCTCTATACTCCTCCCAGAGGAATTTTAAGATCTTCTCGGCTTCTTCAAGGGCTTTACTCGACTTTGATGAGTCAGCTAGTTGAGAGGCTATAGCTAAGGCTGCTATTTTACCCTCAAGCATAGCTGTAGTAGCTTCCTCGATGCCTGAGACATCACCAGCTACATACATGTTCCTCACAGTTGTTTCCAGTAATTTTGTCCTAATAGGCGTAAAGCCTCCGAGCTCTGGCACATACTTTACTACAGCACCTGCCTGAATAGCGAGCCTAGAGTCAGGCTCTAGACCAATAGCTAGTAGTACTAGATCCACATCAAATTCTTTTTCACTACCTGGTATAAAATTAAATTTTTCATCAACAGCAACTATAATAGCCTTTCTAACTCTAACATCTCCCTCAGCATACTTAATAGTATGTCTTGTGAGAATTGGAATACCATACCTTCTAACTTTTGCTGCGTGGACAAACCATCCACCAATTTCTGGGAGAATTTCAACTACAGCACGAACTTTCACACCAGCTTGTAGTAGCTGATAAGCTACTATAAGGCCAACATTACCAGACCCCACTACTAAGGCGTTTTCACCAGGTTTAACACCAAACTCATTCATAATAGTCTGTGCCCCTCCAGCACCAATAACTCCAGGAAGATCGTTATTTGGAAAATCTAAATACTTCTCCTGTGCACCAGTAGCAATAATAAGAGCTTTAGGTTTTATAATGTAATGAATATCTTCACTTACAATACCTACATAGCCACCTCTAAA
>CAZMCE010000109.1:0-3275 GCA_964564855.1 uncultured Thermosphaera sp.
CCCCGCATATTCTAGTTCCCTATGTATGTGTCTTATCCTAGATCGGTGGTGTACCTGCTTAATTTAGAGTAGGCTTTGATAACCAGATAGTTACTAAAAGTCTTTAACTTGTTGAATGGTTAAAGGGTTCTTTATTTTTGTTTCACTCTATTTTTCACTTTACGTGTAAAACTTTTTAAACTATCCATGGGATTTTTCTATTTGGCGAGTCAGCTTGGCTAGGTACCGTGTTATAGTTGATAGAGTAGCCTGCATAGGCTGTGGAGCAGCTCCGGCAGTATGTCCTGAAATCTTTGAATTAGGTCTTGATAACGGGAAGAATAGGGTTGTAGAAAAGTACAATGTAGAAACTAATGAGAATATATCAATTGGTGAAATACCCGAGGAGTTATACAGCTGTGCTAAAGCTGGAGTTGATGTGTGCCCTGTTAATGCAATAAAAATCGAGAAAATTGAGTAGGGGTTCAAGGTTTTATGAGTAATAAGAGCTGCTTTTACTGCATACACTTCAAGCCTAATATCCACTATCCTTTTCTAGGCCTCTGCACTATAAAGGATAAGAATATTGTTGAAAGAGTAGAGATTTGCGATAGTTACAGGGGTTCTTCGCTAGAAGAGTTAAAGAAGGTTTTGAAGACTCAGGGGTGGCTATACTGCTTAACATGCAGAAAGACTATTGTTGATGAAGAAGAGCTTGAAGAGCATGTTAGGGAGCATGTAGTTATTAGTGGAGTTATTATTGATGAAGCTGTTCCTGAAGAGGCTCCATCGGGAGATTAAGGTTTTATTGCAATGAGTGAAGTTGGGATTATACTTGGTGGACCGCAGGGAGCTGGACTAGAGACTTCTATGTCTGTTCTTGGAAGAGCCTTGGCTAGAAAGGGGTACGGCATTATAGCTGAGAGAGAGTACTTTTCCAATATAACTGGAAGGCATAGCTACATACACATGCTTGTATCCTCAATTATGTTGCCGAGGTCTCTTAAATACCCAGTAGAGATCCTAGCTTCGATGGACGCAGAAACGATCTTTACTCACTTCATTGATGTTGCTGAGAGAGGCATTATAATATACGATAAAATCCAAGTGGGAAAAGATATTGATGAAATTCCAAGTATGGAAGACTACACTAAAGTTAGGGTAAAGAATATCCTAAGGAAGTTAGGTGTTGGATTAACTGTAAAAAACGTTATTGAATATCTAGAAAGGGAGAAGAAGGTTAAACCAATAGAAATCGACTTTGCCTCAACTATAAGGAAGATAGCTGAAAAGTTCAAGATTGATGCTAGGCAAGCCTCAAGATATGTCAGTGGAATGATAATTTCAGCTATTTCAATAGTTTTGAATCTTGAAGATAAGTTTATTCGCTACGGATTTGAGCAACAGTTCAAGAATAGAAAGCACTTAATCGAGCAAAATATGGCTCTACACGAGCTTCTCAAGGACTCTCTAGCAGAGTTCAGAGGCATTGCACAGCTTGGTGAGCCTAGAATAGAACTAGGTAAGATGATGATTGCAACAGGTAACGACATTGTTGCAATAGCTAAGATAGTTGGCGGTGTAAGATACCAAAGCTACTATCCAATAACACCGGCAGCTGATGAGAGCTTCACCCTAGAAAAATACGAGTATACTGAGGTTAATGGGAAAGTTGTTGGACCCGTAGTTGTTATTCAAGCCGAGGATGAAATTGCAGCTATAAATTCTGCTATTGGAGCGGCATTAACAAGTGCAAGAAGCTCTACAGCTACGAGCGGTCCTGGCTTTGACTTAATGGTTGAGGGGCTTTCATGGGCAGGTGCAAACGAAGTTCCAATTGTCATAACATATTATCAGAGGGGAGGACCTAGCACGGGACAACCAACTCGTGGAAGTCAAAGTGATTTAATGAATGCTGTTTTTGCGGCTCATGGAGAGTTTGCCAGAGTTGTACTAGCTTCTGGAGACCATTTAGAGGCATTTTACGACACTATAGAGGCTTTCAACATAGCTGAGAAGTTCCAAGTGCCAGTGATACATCTTCTAGACAAGTTCTTGGCTAACACAATCGCAACCATTCCAGTACCCGACATAGAAATGGTGAGGATTGACAGGGGGAAGATATCTCCAGGTGGATTAGACTATAAGCGATTTGATCTAAGCGATGTTATATCGACTAGAGCATTTCTTGGGAGAGAAAACACTGTTATGTGGTATACTGGGGACGAACATGACGAGTATGGTCACATCGTTGAAGATCCCGAGAACAGGTTGAAGATGTACTCAAAGAGGATAGAAAAGGTAAGGGTTATTCTAGAAGAGATACCACCGAGTATGAAGATGGGTGTTTATGGAGATAAGGATCCTAATTACATAATAGTAGGCTGGGGCTACGTGAAGGGTGTAGCTCTGGATGCAATAGATTTGATAGCTAACAGAGTTAAGCTTTGCTACATCAATATGAAGCTTCTGTGGCCTTTCCCGCAGAAAGAGTTTCTAGACGTAGTAAGGAACGTTTCTAGTGATAGAATTATAGCTGTTGAGCATAGCTATGGAGTAAACATAGCATCTTTAATAGCTACGTCTACAGGTGTTCTCATTAGCAATAAAATAGCAAAGTTCACTGGAAGACCAATAACACTGAACGAGTTTGTAAGTGCAGTAGAAAAGATCATTTATAAAAAGGAGAAGCATGTGGTGTTAGCTTATGGAGCGTAGGTGGAATTACAAAACAAGTTTATGGGTTGACTGGTGTCCTGGCTGTGGAAATTTCGGGATTTTAACAGCTATTATAAAAGCTTTTGAAGAGCTGAGCTTAGACCCTTCAAAAACTGTTATAGTGTCTGGAATTGGGTGCTCAGGCAAAATACCGCACTTTGTAAATGTCAACGGCGTTCACACTCTGCATGGAAGGGCAATACCATATGCAATGGGCATAAAAATGGCGAATCCAAGCCTCACAGTTGTTGTGCATGGTGGGGATGGTGATCTGCTCGGTATTGGAGCTGGCCACTTTGTTGCTCTTGGAAGGAGAAATATAGACATAACTGTCATCATGCACAACAATGGTGTCTATGGCTTAACAAAGGGGCAAGCATCACCAACTCTACCGCTAGGTGTTAAAACGAAGTCCTTGGCTAAGCCTAATATTCAACAAGCTGTAAACCCGATACTGCTCGCACTAGCTTCCGGATACACATTCGTTGCAAGAGCCTATGCATTTGACGGCTCTCACCTAAAAAGCTTAATTAAGATGGCTATACGTCACAAGGGTGTAGCATTCATAGATGTTCTAC
>CAZMCE010000110.1:0-1472 GCA_964564855.1 uncultured Thermosphaera sp.
TAGTGGAGATTACAAGGACTTTAAGAATATTATCTTAAGAATTAGTGAGAAAAAATGTTCTTGATAAGAGTCTTCACGAGCTTTCAGCTGGATTACAGAAATTTATTTTAAACGGCTTACATTAAGATCTAAGGCTAGATATACTACTCGATAAGGCCCTTTAAAACTCTAAAGTGGATATTGCTATTTGCCTTAACGATAATAATACTGTTTAAGTAACAGGGACTTTCCTATGATATTAATTACGATTTAAACGTGGTTTAATTAATTGTCACTTTAAATCCTAATCTACCTTGAAACAGGGACTTTTAATCATAATAAGAGTTAATAGTATGCATTTTTATGTTTCTATTTTTAGGTGTGTTTTGCCTTGAAGTTCGCGAAGAATAGTGTCTCTATTAGGCTTATTATAGGCGATCTCACGGAGTTTGAGGGCGATGCTATAGTTAACCCTGCTAATAGGTATCTCGTAATGGGTGGTGGTGTTGCAGCTGTAATTAAGAGAAAAGGTGGTGAGGAGATTGAGAGAGAAGCTAAAAAATATGCTCCAGTAGAGATAGGCGAGGCTGTAGTAACAAGTGCTGGGAAGTTAAAGTGTAAAGCTGTTATTCACTCCCCTACAGTTGAAGCACCAGGAGGTAGATCTACACCTGAATATGTGTATAAGGCTACATTAGCAGCTCTCAGAGTTGCTCGTGAACACTACTTTAAGAGTATTGCTTTCCCACTTATGGGTGGTGGAGTTGGTGGTTTAACACCCGAAGAGTCTATAAAAGCTATGACAAGAGCTTTTCTAGAAGTCGGTGAGAACCTAGAGATTTACATCTATGTGACTAAGCAAGAATTGCTAGAGAAAATTACTGTATTTTTAAGGCAAAGTGGCTGGAAAGAATTATGAAAACTAATTATTCCTGGAGTACCTTGAAGTTCATGCATTATAGAGAGATTTAAAATGACAAAGAATAAGAGGCTAATAGAAATATTCATATTATTACTAGTAATTCTAGTGCCACTAGTAATCTCAATTTATATTCACGACCCCAACACTAATTTTACCAACTAAGAACTTTAAGTTGAAGTACACTAATATAGTCTATGATTTCTCACACCTTATATTTAAGAATGATAAGAGATAGTTTACGTAGAAACCTTTCAGAGATTTAGAAGTAGTATATTTGTAAGTACCCAATATCCTACATTGACTATAAATTCGAGTATCCTCCATTAGTAGGTCTACTCTGGTATATTTCAACGCGTATCGCCTTTGAGTATATAAGTAGTCTTAAAGATGCGATTAGAGTAAATTACTATGTTCTGTCAATATTCACTGTAATACTCTATGTTTTCCTAGTTTACTCTCCCAATATCCTATTGAAAACCAAGAATCAGAATCCACATATTGGATTCTACAGGTTACTTGTATTTTTGCTCCCCTCGACACTAATATATGTGATCTATAACTGGGATGTAGT
>CAZMCE010000110.1:1572-3212 GCA_964564855.1 uncultured Thermosphaera sp.
TTAAAATACTTTGTGGAGTTTATTATTAGCGGAGTAATACCGTTTATACTCCTCTACGTTATTTCACCTAGAGGTTTCTCTGAGTTACTAAATCACCATATGTCCTGGTATTGTGAAAACTATCTCTATTTGCCTCTAATTAGAGACATATATCCTGATCTCTACAAAACACTTTTCTATCCATTACTATATTTAGTAGCTTGCAAATTTCTACTATTTGGTTATCCGTGGAGGAATATTAGTGTTAGAGACGAGTATAAGTATTTATTTGGTAGGAGTAGCTTCTTTAGTACTATTCAACTACGTGTTCACACCACAAATGTTCCTGTTAATCACGCCTTTCGCAATTTTAGCACTTAGAGTAAAAGCACTAATCCTGTATTCTCTAGCAGAAGTCTTCAACGCCACGATCATTTACACTTTTTTCAATTATCCTAATTCCTGAATGTTTAAATCGGTAACACAATATATAGCTTTAGGAAGAAACCTTATGTTATTTACTTATACTATTATGTCGATTATAAGATCCAGGTTAAAGATAACAAGGACGAGTAGGGGGATTCAATATCATTTAAATTAACGTGGTTTTAACGTAGTATGTATACTCACACTTACTTAATTTGTATTTTTACTCCTCTCTATTCTAAGTGGTTTTAACTCTACATGTCCAAAACCAGTTGCTCTTCCAGCTCCTACTCCTAGTGCTAGAGTATATGCAAATACATCTCTAAGCCACTCTTTTACATTTACCCCGTGTGACTCGAGATAGTTTAAGTAGCCTTCATCTATATGGTAATTTACATAACCTGTGAGTGCTGGTATTGGCTTATCTAAGTAGTAAACCCACTTTACTCTTAAACCACCAAGTACACTATATGTCTCATTGAATAACCTGTGTAGCCTTAATAACTCTCTCCTAAAAACCCCACACCTATAGAGCCCTCTCGAGTAAAGCCTAGTGTAAACTGGTATTGCAAATATATTTATAGGTGATGGTAATAGTGTCTTTTGTTTTCTAATTGTCTTTAATGGATCTCTCAGTAGTGTCGGCGAGGAGAATACTACTTTAACACCGCGAGAGCTAAGTACATTCTCAGCTATTTCTCCTCCGAGAACATGTGCATTTACAACATCCAGCCCCCTAACCTCAACACAGACTTTTTGCTTAATGAATTCAAAACACTCAGAATAACTCAGTAATTCTGAGACTAAATCTACACTTCTAATCAGAGATCTGTGTAAGCCAATGTAAAAATGATATTCCCCATTAAGTTCAATTATACTTGGAGGTCCTGTACACTTAACTAGACTCCTACGACCCTTACACACAGCATAACTATATATACACTCAACATCTCCCTTACTACTCTCATAGAGCGGTGTAATGTGAATTAGTTTTGGCATAGGACCTTTTATAGGCTTAAAGTACTCTTCGAGCTTGGGCAAAGCTCTTATAAGCACAGTCTTTACAAGTCTACTAGTATATAAATACCCGTAGAAGCCATTAACATAAACGTTAACTTTAACTAACTCAAGCTCGTTCAAAGACAACTACACCTGAGTAGTATAAGAACCCCCAGCCCCTATGTAACAATATGCTTCACTTCAAGATAAAAGTCTTTTAGTATTCTTCTTACTCC
>CAZMCE010000111.1:0-1190 GCA_964564855.1 uncultured Thermosphaera sp.
ACTATGTATAAGAGAGGGTGAAAAGTGGACTAATATTAAAACAGACTTTACAAATGCATTGAAGTTTGGCTTAGATATACTACAAGATACACCCCAGTATTTTACCAGTATCTATGATGAGTTAGGGCTTGATATAGATAAAATGCCGGATTTAACACCAAGTGGAGAGTTCATGTGTAGAGCTGAGAGTTCCTGGTCTGAGAATATGGGTCTATATGATGCTAGTGTTCATCAAGGAATGACTGATGGTGTTGCTTCTGCACTTGCTTCTGGCGTATTAGAGGTAAGTAGTGTGAGTGTTTATAGCGGGTCTACAACAGTCATTAAGATGGCTACTAAGAAACTAATAACACACCCATCTGTGTACTATCACTTACACCCCCTAGGAGGATATTTGGCCAGCACTACAACAGGCTTCACAGGGCTTTACTTGTCTTGGATGTGCGAAAAACTATTTGGCATAGAAATAAGTGAGGTTGATCAATTAGTAGAAGACGTCAAACCTGGCGATGAGTATTTATTTATTCCACCAGGTGATAGAGCTCCATTCTATGATCCCTCCATAAAAGCTTCTATACTTGAATTAAAAATATCCGAGGAGGAGGCTAGAGAGTACACTATAGGGAGATTTCTCAGAGGAGTCATGCTAGGCTTATCACTAACAGAAGACTACTTAATCCGTCTACTAGAAAACTTATTTGAAGTAAAAGCCACGGAGATAGGGCTAAGTGGTGGAGGTGTAAAGTCTAGGATTCACAATATACTGAGAGCTTCAATTTACGGAAGAAAAGTAAAGATCTACCCTGACATAATAAACACTGGACCTCTAATACCTGTACTACTTAAAACTCGTTTATATAGTGACTTAAATATCATTAAGGAAAAATTCATAAAACCTATCGAAACGCTAGATCCCGATCTCAGCCTACAGAGAATATATAGTAAACTTAGAGAGAAATATTGTGATGTTTGGTCTGCACTAAAAGAACTCTACAATAAAATGAATAAAACTATTTAAAAGTTCATTTTCAGCTCTCTTAACACAAAGTACTTTATAGATGTATTACTCTTAAATAACTATGTCTAATAAACTGGCTACTCTCTTTAATGCAATTTTAAAACTCATACATAAGTAGAAGGCAGAGTTAAAGCCGTGGGATGTGAGGAAGAGTGGGTGATAAATACGTAAA
>CAZMCE010000111.1:1290-3170 GCA_964564855.1 uncultured Thermosphaera sp.
GCTTGTATTATCTATGTATAGGACTTTGTATTAATTAAAGCCATGGATTTAACTCCTTTAGGCCTAAAGAAATAATGTACTCTCTAATGCTATGCCTAGACTCCTCACTATCATTCGCGCTTAGAACTCTGCTCAGTAATTCTTTTCTCACATTACTTACGTTCAACTTAGAAATAAAGTACTTGACTAGGCCTACTTGTGCCGGGTTTACACTAAGACTTTTAATGCCTAATCCTAGAAGCACAGGTATAGCGGGGATCTTACTAGCCATTTCACCACACACCTCTACCTCGATACCTCTCTCTAGAGCTTTAGGCACACTAATCTCTAACAGTCTCAGTAGGGCTGGATCTAGTTCGTCATAGAGGTGGCTTACTCTAGCATTCCTTCTGTCAACGGCAAGTGTGTATTGTGTTAAGTCATTTGTACCATAACTTATAAACCTAATTAGCCCGGTTTCAATAAACTTGTCCACCATTAATGCAGATGCAGGTGTCTCCACCATTATGCCTATTTTAATGCCAGGTAACATCTTAGCATTGAGCTTTAATTCTTCTATTAACGTGTTTAACAACCCTACTGTTTCACGCACTTCACGTGTAGTAGTTACCATGGGCAGTAGTAACCGTAAGTTTTCGTGTACACGTAAAGCCCTCAAAAACGCTCTCAAAAACGGCTTAAATAGTTCCTCTCTATATTCAAGTAGCAATCTAATACCTCTTAAACCGAGGAATGGGTTATCCTCCTTGAGATCAAGGTAAGGTAGCGGCTTATCGGCTCCAAGATCTGGTGCTCTAATAACTAATACTCTATCTCGGAAGAATTCAGCTACTTTTATAAAGGTATTGTATAGTGCGTCTTCACTTGGCGGACTCTCCTTCATCATATAGAGAAATTCAACTCTAAATAATCCAACTCCATCACAACCAGAGGAGAAGGCTACCCTGGCCTCCTCGAGATCTCTAATATTACATAAGACATCTACAACGTAGTTGTCTAGTGTAGTAGCCTTCATAAACGCATTTCTCCTAATAATGTTTTTTAATTCCTTAAATCTAGTGAGCTTCGCTAAGTACTTCTCTAGCTCTTTCTCTTCGGGTTTAATCACTAGGAAACCATCGAGAGCGTCTAAAACAGCTGTCTCCCCCTCCTCGATATCATCTAATTTCATCTCTGGGATTATGATGTAGGGTATGTCGTTGCTACGGGCTATTATAGCAGCGTGTGATGTTACTCCACCTTTTAAAGTTACCACTCCCTTTACCCTCTCTTTAGCGAATCTAACCATATCTGTGGGAGATACGTCTTCAGCCACAATGATCTTATCGCGTACATCTAATACACCTCCCTCGCTATAGCCCATAATGTATTTTATAAGAGACGTTGCAATGTTCCTTAAATCCGATTCTCTAAGAGCTATTAAGCTACTCCCACTCTCCCTGAAAGAATCCCTATACTTTAAGTACACCTTCTTAATCGCTAATTCACTACACGCATTTTCACTCTGCACTACCTCTCTAGCCTCGTCAACTAGAGACTGAGCCATTAATTCGTACGCTTCTAAGAGTTCACGCTCACTCTCTGGTGCCTCCTTCTTTATCTCACTAAGTAACTCAATGTACTTTTCTAAGGCTGCATCTAATCTCTCTTCTTCACGCACACCGCGCTCACAATGAGTAATCTCGAGATCTTCTATTACCCTAACAACATACTTTACAATAGGAGCTATTGAAACACCCTGTGAAGCAATTATACCCTTAAACACACGCAATAAAGTCACCCTATCCCTGACTAGCTTTATAGAAACAACTTAAAATGTATATGTCTATGAAATTTAGGGCTCAACAAGCATAAGATCTTCTAGAGAATTATTGTCTAAC
>CAZMCE010000112.1:0-3130 GCA_964564855.1 uncultured Thermosphaera sp.
AACACCCAACAGAATACCTCCCAACCACACAGGCCATCCAATAGTGTTGAAAACTCCTTCCCTAATACGCAAACGCACATAGTGCGTGAAGCCGGGTTTTACGCCCATGCCTAGCTCACTTCTCACTCTGCCGTTATAACAGTGTTATAGTAAGGGTTAATATAGCTTTTCTCTACTGCAATCTATGAGCTTTTCAATACTAACTTTATTAATGGAGATAGTCAAGTGTAAGGAATTTCCATGTGCTTTCAATGGGCATCTTGCGTATTCAACAATTATAACCTGCATAGCCCCCAATGATCTTATCAATACCCCCATAGCATATCTTTAGACATTTACAGATGTAAACCCGAATAGATGCGGGGAACCAATGAACCCCCTTAAAGAGAACCCTCGCCCCTTTAGGGCGGGGAGGAGGTCAGATACACCTATATCCTCAGTTAGCTCTTGCCAGTAAATTAGTTGTCACTGAGACTTTCCGCGACTATTCAGATCCTCATATCCGGTCACGAAATTACGAGAGGTATGAAATGAGGCAATAGGTGGGGGCGGCTTAAGAATTCTTCTTTTCAGCTTTAACTCCCTTGCTCACTTATCTGTACTCTCTCAGGATAAGAGTTTGCTGAGGCTTGAAACATGTTGCCAAAAAGTGAGAAGTATATTAGCCTGGTATTTTATAGCATTGTTATAGGTGGAGTAGTTGAGTACACGTATACCTCTTCCATATAGCCCTATAGTCTTAGAGTTGTTTAAAAATCCCAGGAATTTTGGTCCAATGGAGGATGCTTCCGTAGTTGAGAGTGCAGGTAGCCCGGCATGTGGAGATCTAATTAAGCTCTACTTGAAGATAAGGAGAGTTAATGGAGAAGATATAATTGAGAAAGCTACTTTTGAGAGCTATGGTTGCGCCGCCAACATTGCAGCTGCAAGCATTCTCACGGAGATCATTACCGGTAAAAGTCTCAGGGAAGCGTGGAGCATATCATGGAAAGATTTATCTGACAAACTCGGTGGATTGCCGCCAATTAAGTACCACTGTAGTATACTAGCGGTGGGAGCATTAAAAAGAGCTATTAGAGCGTACTATAGAAAAATTGGAGAGCACCCTGACTGGCAACCCAAAGAGCTCACAATAGATGAGAAGCAAGTACTCGAAGAGGAGGAAATGATCAATAGATACTATAGTACATTTCGTGCAATTGCAATTAAAAAGTGAGTCTTCATGCTAGTCGAAGAAGTTGATCTAAGAAGTGTTCCTGCAGGTTGCACATCACACCCAGCTATCAGGCTTAAAGAGATTCTGAGAACAGCGGCAGAGAGAAGGATAGAGGAAATTAGATTGTTTTTCAAAGAAGACGACATTCCAAAGGGCATAATGGAGTTGTTCTTGAAAAACCATGGATACATAGTCAAAGAAGTAAGAGTATTAAACGATGGATCACTCCTGGTTATTGCGAGGAGGGGAGCATGACTGGTTTATCTCATAAAATCAAAGAACTTCTTCGTGCTCATGGACAACCCCCTAGAGAAGTGTATTTCGACCTAGAAAATAGCGGATATGTTCCAGCAGAAGTAGTAGAGGCTATTCTACCATATTTCAATAGAAAAGGGCACGGTCATCCGTCAATCACTCATAAACCTGGATGGGAAGCCCTAGAGCTAGTTTATGAAACAAAAGAACTCGTTACAAACACTATTAACGCCCGAAACCCGGAATCCATAGTTTTTACTCACAGTGGTACAGAGGCAAACAATCTAGCCATACTTGGATATCTAATTAAGAACAGGGGAAAAAAAGGTAAGGTTTTGGTCTCAGCGGTTGAACACTTGAGCGTGGTATTCCCAGCCCAGATGGCCTCTGAACTCTTTGGTTTCAAGGTTCAGTTGATCCCAGTAGATGAACATGGCTTTGTAGACCCAGAGCTCTTAAAGTACTATGTGGACAAAGACGTTGTTCTCGTCAGCATACAAGCTGTTAACCATGAAATTGGCACAATTCAGAGGATAAAAGAGTTAGTTAACGTTGTTAAATCGAATAATCCCAGTGCAGTATTTCACACAGACGCTGCTGATGCATATGGGTGGTTAGGTATAGATGTTGAAAGACTTGGAGTTGACATGCTGACGATCAGTAGTCACAAGATTCACGGCCCCCGTGGAGTTGGAGTTTTATACATAAGAGAGGGAATCGATCTTGAGCCTCCACTAAAGGGGCAGTTGAGCGTAGAGAAATATTGGCCAGGAGTCGAGAATGTTCCACTAATTGCGGGGTTTAAGAAAGCTGTAGAAATCTTGTTTAGAGACTTCGAGAATAGAGTTAATTACGTAAAGAATCTTAGAGACAAATTGATAAAGGGCATCTTGGATAGTGTTACAGACGTTTTAATTAATGGTCCACTTGGAGAGAGTAGAGTAGCTAATAATGTAAACGTGAGCTTTTTATATGTCGAAGGAGAAGCCCTCACAGTAGAGTTAAGCACCTATGGTGTCTACGTATCTAGTGGTAGTGCATGTACTAGTAGAGTGTTAGAACCAAGCCACGTCTTATTAGCCATTGGTAGAAAGCATGAGGAGGCTCACGGCAGCATACTCTTTAAACTATCACATATTCACAGAGCAGAGGACATAGATTACGCCATCGAAGCCATTTCAAAAGCCGTAGAAAGGCTTAGAAAAATTAGTGCTTGGAAGCACTGGAATAAGCAGTTACATTAACATTAATATGTCATTATCTAATACAGATGTGGGAGCATGTTGAAGAAATCGTTTTGCGAGACGTTTGCAAAGAAATATTCCACGGCAATTAGAGTCGCTATAGCCTTAGACTTAATGGATAGGTATGACTTGTCAGAGATAAGGGCCTCAAAATTGACAGGTGTACCGCAATCTCTAATTAGCTATGTGATTCATGGAAAGAGGAGGATTAGAGGCTTAGATAAGATACTTGTTAATCCCAAGTATATGAGGCTCATTAGAGAACTTACGGATGCGATTATGCGAGGGGAAAATGTAAGTATGTGCGATATATGCTTGAAACTAAGAACGGAGTTAAAGATGTAGTAAATTATGGTGACTAATATAACTACGTGCCTGACACATGCTTACTCATCCTAGATGACAACATTGCCTC
>CAZMCE010000113.1:0-3120 GCA_964564855.1 uncultured Thermosphaera sp.
GAGAGATTTTAAGAGTATTTGACATGTAGAGAAACATAGAGGTGTGAGTTTCTTGGCTAGAATTAGACTTGAAAAAGTAGGAGACTATGAGTGGAAAATACCTGCTGGATTTAAGCCCTGCATGAAGACAGATGCAATAATATTTGCCGATGAGTACTTATTGGAAAAAATGGAGAGTGATCTTACACTAGATCAAGCGGCTAATGTGGCTTGCTTACCTGGTATAGAGTTATACTCCTATGTTATGCCTGATGGTCATCAAGGCTACGGCTTCCCTATTGGTGGTGTTGCGGGTTTTAACATAGAGGATGGTGTTATAAGTCCTGGTGGTGTTGGCTACGACATTAATTGTGGTGTTAGAGTTCTCCTCACGAATTTATCGCTTCAAGACGTTAAAGGTAAGTTAAGAGATCTCGTTGACGCGATATTTAGAAATGTGCCGAGTGGAGTTGGCTCTACAGGCTATTTAAAACTAACACTTAGAGATCTTGACGAGGTTCTCGAGCACGGCGTAAAGTGGGCTATTGAGCGCGGTTATGGATGGGAAAGAGATGCTGATCACACTGAGGAGGGGGGCTCTATGAAAGGAGCACGTGCAGATAAAGTTAGTAGAGTAGCAAAACAAAGGGGCCATGAACAGCTCGGTACTCTAGGTGCTGGTAATCACTTCTTAGAAATACAAGTTGTCGAGGAGATTTACGACCCTCACGCAGCTAAGATCATGGGTATTACCCACGTCGGGCAGGTCACTGTCATGATCCACACTGGTAGTAGGGGGTTGGGACACCAAGTTGCAAGTGACTACCTCATGATCATGGAGAGGGCTATGAGGAAGTACGGTATTAGTGTTCCAGACAGAGAGCTCGCAGCTGTTCCATTTAAGAGCCCCGAAGCACAAGACTACTTTGCAGCCATGGCTGCTGCTGCCAACTTTGCATGGACTAATCGCCAGATAATAACACACTGGGTTAGAGAGAGCTTTAAACAAGTTTACAAGAGAGATCCTGAAGAGCTCGGCTTAGAAGTAATATATGATGTAGCGCATAACATCGCTAAAATAGAGGAACACGTGATTAAAGGTGAAAAATACAGGGTTGTAGTACATAGAAAAGGAGCTACTAGAGCGTTTCCACCAGGACACCCTGACATACCAGGGGACTACAAGTCTATAGGTCAACCAGTACTAATACCTGGGAGTATGGGTACTGCGAGTTACATCTTAGTAGGTATACGTGAAGGTGCGAGAACGTGGTATAGTGCACCACATGGTGCAGGTAGGTGGCTTAGTCGAGGTGAAGCTATAAGATCGTACTCGCCTGACCGCGTGATATCAGAGCTTGAGAGGAAGGGTATAGCTATACGTGCTGCCACTAAGAGAGTTGTTAGTGAAGAAGCTCCCGAAGCCTATAAAGATGTCGATAAAGTTGTATTTGTAGCTGAGAAGGTTAAGATAGCAAAACCAGTTGTTAAACTCGTACCCATAGGTGTTGTTAAGGGCTAGTACTCAGCTAGAAAATTACTTAGATTTAAGACCTCCTTTAAGTATCTTTTTAGGTCTTAGTGTACCCTTCGACCTGCATCTCCTACACTTCACTGCTCCAGGTGGATTTAAAGCACCACACCTTCTACACACTTGTTTTTTCAAAACTCTTTCTTCAACTATTTTTAAGAGCTCGGGGTTTGTTATAGGCATTTCCAGCACCTTTTAAACTTAATCACAGTAAGAATAATGTCAATGGGTTTTTAAAATCAAGTAGTTTAAAGTTTAAGTCCTGCTTCTCCAAGTCTCTCTACTATTAACTCTTGTTCCTCCTCGGGGTAGAGGCTTAGAGTATTTTCTACTAGCTTTTTATTGAGAATCCCCCTAGATTTAAGCTCAGAAATATATTTCTTAAGTTTACTAATGTCTACGCCTTGACGAGCTTTGAGAACTAAGTAGTGTTCTGGCTTAATGAGAACTATTTTCTCACTGTTGATTCTCATTTCATCAGCACTCTCCAGGATCTCGCTTGGTATTTCAATATCCATGTAGTTCTCGTATAGCTCTACTACTAAGTGACCTTCTACTAGTGGTATAATCAGCGCGGGTGTTCCGATCTCTGTTAGCGAAGTCTCCCATCCAAGTTCGTGTGCAATGTTCTCGTAAAAATCTCTCTCCATAATTGGACTTGGCTCTAGTACGAATAAATCTAGGTCGCCTTCCAACTTCTTGTATCCAAGAGCTATTTGTACAACGGTATCACCAATTATGACAGCCTTTACACCGCGCTTTACAAGCTCTCTGTAAACGTATAATAGGTTCTCTAGTTTATACAACACGTTAACACCAATTTTTTAGAGCTATAACTAGGTATTTTAATAGTACTTGGTGGATTTTTTGTTTGATGTTGAACGAGCTAAAAAACTTCAAGAAGAGCTCTCGGTTAGAGTTCTAAGTGAGTTTTATAACACTCCTCCACTAGATACTAGTAGATTAATCTACATAGCTGCTTTTGACTCTGCTTACGCGAATTCAAAACAATATGCTGTTGTAGTGCTCTATGATTATGCTAGGAGAGCTGTAATTGAGAAGAACTACGCTATTGTAGACGTAAAAGTGCCCTATATTCCAGGACTACTCGCTTTTAGAGAAGTACCAGGTTATATGAGAGCTTACATGAAAATACCCGTTAAACCACAACTTATACTAGTAGATGGTCATGGACTATCTCACCCAAGATCTTTTGGTATAGCAACACACCTAGGCCTAGTACTAGGTTTACCGAGTATAGGCGTTGCTAAAAAACATCTCTACGGCGAGATCTTTGAAACTAGTAATGGGAGAAGGCAGATTAGAGCTCACGGACTAGTAGTAGGCGAGATATTAGAGCATGAAGGAAGGAAACTATATGTCAGCGTAGGCTATAAAATACGCCTCGAAGACGCTGTTAACGTCGTGAAAAGCCTCTTAGTTAAAGGAGTAGAGCTACCAATACCACTCCACGAAGCAGACAAATACTCAAAACTAATAAAGAGAAAACACTAATATGTAACAGGCTTAAGGGCCCGTCGCCTAGCTAGGATAGGGCGCCGGCCTGCGGAGCCGGAGGTCCCGGGTTCAAATCCCGGCGGGCCCGCATT
>CAZMCE010000114.1:0-3091 GCA_964564855.1 uncultured Thermosphaera sp.
AACGCAAATTACTACTCCTACTTCTAGTCTAACTCCACCAGGTGTTCAAGGACTATACATACTAGTAGTTATTGTGATACTACTTGTAGTACTCATAGTAGTTTACGCACTACGTGTTAAGAAATAAGCCCGTATATTGTTTTTAACCCCTCCCCTACTACATTTTTAACTGATAAGGTGTCTCTATGAGGAGAATACTTGTATTAGGATTAGTAGTCCTAGTACTACTAGCTCTAGCTATGTCACCGAGAAATACTGTGGCGCAAACTGGGCGTACAATAACAATAGCTGTTGACTTAGCTCACGGCGAGAGCGATAAGTATCTTGGCTTTATACAGGGTAATATTACGAGTGTTGTTATAGATGGAGTTACATACCCTATTAACTGGGTTAACATTACGCCGGGCATGAGTATTACTAGTGAACTCCTAAGTGAAGTTGACATATTACTAATTGGACAGCCAACTGTGAGCTTTGGACCAGATGAAATGGAGGCTATTAGAACTTGGCTTCTCACAGGTAACAAAGTACTTTACATAGCCGGTGATAGTGATTATGGTGGTGGACCAGCTAGTATTAACAGTGTTAACTCTCTACTCGAGTATGTAGGCTCAAAACTAAGACTTGAACAAGCAGCAGTCTATACACCATATCCCGATGTGAGGAACTATATATACAAGGGTGTAGAATACCCTACAAATGCTAAAGCTTACTATAGAGTAGTGGCCTTTGTCGAGCCCGATCCCGTCTCCCTACTATACACACACATGCTAGACGAGGGTGTGACTAAGCCTATAATAATGCACGGGCCAACGTGTGTAATATGGGTTGATGAAACTGGGAACTATAGAGATCCCGTGAGCGATGTATTCCCAGGTCTAATAAGATTAGTGTGGTTTAGAAGAGCTTATATAGGTGATAATAACCCACCAGCACCATACGTATATGATCTTCTATCATACGGGCTAGGTGGACCTAAAAGCGACAGCAGCTTCGTAGGATATGCAGCAGAGTATTTTACTCAACTTAACAGTATAGTTGTTGTTGCTGGTGAATCACTTTATGGTGATTACGAGCCAGCGTGGGCATCGAGTTATTACGGAGTAGACCTAGACGGTCCTAAATTCGTAACTAACCTAATTAGATGGTGGATTAAAGTAATTACAACTCCGCTAGTAACTCCAATTACTACAACTATTACCATGACAGAAACTACTACAACAACAGAAACTAAGATCGTGACTACCACTATAACTACTACTGAAACTACTACAACAACCATGAGAACCACTATTACAACAACAGAAAAAACCACTGAAACTACAACTATCACAGAGAAAGTGCCAGACTACACGTCAACAATAGTAGTCTTAGTAATAGCAATTATCATAATCGCTATTCTAGCTACAAGACTACGCGCTAGGAAATAAATAAACCCTTTACTTTTTTTCTCTCCAGAGCATTTTTAAAGAAGAATATTAACCCGAATAGTAATAATTTTAATTGAAATTAATGTTGGAGGTGTTTTTATGAGGAGAACTACTAGATTATTCACTCTACTGTGTACTGCAATGCTATTAGTATCACTACTACAATCACAGATCATTACTAGTCAGACATGGCCATGGAGTGATAAGAGTGAGCCTTTTCCATGGCTAGATTACTTGGCGAGCTTAACGCCTGAACGTGGTGTTACGCTAAGGGTTCTAACAAGACACGAGTCATCTATACAGTCACTTACTAGAAAACTCTTCTTAGAGTCAACTGTAGCGAAAACGATGGGGATTGTTGAAATACAGTTCTTATACGTAGCTGCTGAGTTATGGCCTGACTACATTGAAAAAGCAAAGAAACTCGGTACACCAATAGATGTAGCCTGGGGTGGTGGACCAACACTCTTTAACTCTCTCGATGAATATGGCTACCTAATGCCACTAGACACGCAAACACGTCCAGAGCACTACGCAGTTCTCTATGAGGTGAGCAAAATACCTGAGAGGATAGCAGGTGCTGAGACATATAAGAGTGATCCTGAGGGGCGCGTTAGGTGGATTGGTGCTAGTGTGAGTAGTTTTGGCTTTACATTTAATAAGCTTATACTAAGTCAGTACGGTGTACCTGAAGCTAGAAGCTGGGATGACCTCACGAGACCCGAGTACGCTAAGTATCTTCCAGCAAGACGCCTCATAGGAACAGCAGACCCAACTATGAGTACTAGTAACTTGAGAATTTTTGAAATAATACTACAAGCTAAAGGATGGGAGAGAGGGTGGAGAACACTAACACTACTAGCAGCAAACTCCATAATTTATCCTGGTAGTGGTGATGTTAGAGACGCTGTAATAAAGGGAGATATTGGAATTGGAACTACAATAGACTTCTACGGCTACATGGCTATGAATGTTAATCCAAACTGTCAATACATAGCACCTCAAGGTGAGACTATTGTCAACTCAGACCCTATTGCTATACTAAAAGACACGAAATACCCTGTACACGCAGCTGCATTTGTAGCATGGGTTCTCAGCGAATTTGGTGGACAAATAGTCTGGCTTAACACAGAGATCAATAGAATACCCATTAACCCTAAGACATTTGACACTCCTGAAGGTGCTAAGAGACCTGATTTAAAGAGCGCTTTTGAAGACCTCTTAAAGACCTCTGCAATACTATTCAACGAGACTCTCTCAGTAAACTGGGTTAATTCTGTAATGTACTACTTCAAGGCAACACTAGTAAATGCCCACAGTGATCTACAGGCAACCTGGGCCCAAGTAGCACAAGCATATTTAAATGGAAAGATCTCAAAGGAGTGGTTTGACTACTTAATACAAGAACTCGGAAAAACAGTGACTTTCACAGATCCACTCACAGGTAAGAGAGTTGAATTTACACTTGAATACGCAATACAAGTAAATAAGAAGCTTAAAGAAGATCCAAGCGTGTACCAAGCTCTCATGAAAGCTTGGGAGAGTGCTGCACGTGAAAAATACACCTACGTATTAAGTCTACTCGATAAAGCTCTAAGAGGAGAACCAGTACCCACACTAACACCTACAACCACACCTCCCACAACACCCCCTACACCAAG
>CAZMCE010000115.1:0-3040 GCA_964564855.1 uncultured Thermosphaera sp.
GTCCCCGTCGCTCCACCTTACATCATGCCTCAGCACGTTCCTGCCAGGTCATCCCATTTATAAGTACTCTAAGAGCAAAATATATGTTTTTGAGTCTATAGTTAAGTGTGTTATTTAAATTAAAAGTCAATGAGATTATAGTACTCGGGAGAGTTTCCGCTATAATTATTAGTACTAAGAGACTAAGAGGTAGAGATCGTGAAGATATATTTAAAGACAAGGAGTGGTAAGTGGGTTCTTATTAATAACAAATTAGAACACGTGGTTATTAGGGGTAAAAGGAAAAGTGTAAAGCATATACTTGCAGGTGAGTCTACAGATCCTCCAAGCTATACTAGTATTAAGAAGTCTATTGAGCTGCCCGCTACTATTATTAATAAGTTAATTTCAGCTCTCTTAGATAAGAAGAGAGATAAACTTGTCGTCGTTATTGAACCTGCTAGTGAAAGTCACTATACGGTTAAGATTGTAGAAGGAGAATTCAGCATCATTGAAACTATTATTAGTGAAATCACCTCTAAGAGCAAGTTACGTGTGAGTAAAGATGAGAGTGATATTTAAATTTAAAAACACGTTAAGCTCCTTGCTCTGAAAGCCCTGAATATGCTCTCCTAGTAATTACTATGTTCTCTCCGCTTCTCTCAATTCTGAGTTCTTCTAGATCTCTTCTAGAGCCGCAAACAGGACATTTATAATATAGTGTAACTCTTGCTAGTCCTTTATCTAATTTCTCAGACTCATATGTAAAGATCATAGGGCTGCCGTCTTTACTACACTTAATACTAGTAGACATAGCCATGATTACACCAAGTCAGAGTCATACTATTTGAGAATAAGGTTTTTATCTATACCGCCACTCAGTTATACTTAGTATTGGTGATTTAACATGAAAGGTTCTCTTGACAAATTACTTAAACTTGCTGAGGAAAGGGGTTTAGATGTTATTATAATTAGTGGTATAGACAATATTGAATATTTCTTAGACGTGACTACAGCTGCGGATTCGCCTATGTTACTTGTTTATGAGAGAAGAGAGAATACTATATCTCTCTATTTACCACTACTAGAATACTACAGATATAGAGCTCTACTACCAGAGTACATCTCTCTTCACGCTCTTTCAAAAACACTAAAACCCCCTGATATTCCAGTCCTAGCTGTTGAGTGGAAAGATGTAATATCTACTATAACTAGTAAGTGGCAGAAAATTGGTGTAGATTTCTCACATAGTAGCCCACTACAAGCACTCCTACTAGAAAGTCTAGGTGGAAAAGCAGTAAACATATCTAGTGATATCTGGAATATGCGATCAATTAAAATGGATAACGAGATCGCTGCTATTAGAAAAGCCATATCTATTACGAGTGCTGGTATACTTTCAGTACAAGCAAGTATAGTAGATAATATCACAGAGTCCTATTTAGCAGGTATATTTGAATACACTGTTAGAAGCAGGGGAGTTGAGAAACTAGCTTTTGACCCAATAGTCGCATTTAAGCCGAATAATGCTTATCCACACACTCTCCCAAGTAGTAAAGTTATAGGTAAGAAGGATCTAGTGCTTGTCGACGTGGGTGTTAAGTATAGAGGTAGGTGTAGTGATCTAACCCGTATGATTATAAAGGGGAAACCGAGTAGAGAAGAGAAAAGAAGCCTTGAAGCAGTAGTAGAAGCTCTTGAAAGAGCTATTGACACAATCACACCAGGTATTACAGCTAAGGAGGTATATGAAACAGCTTGTAAAGTACTAGAGAAGCGAGGTCTTAAAGAGAGATTTATCCATGGACTAGGCCACGGTGTAGGAGTAGTTGTCCACGAGCCACCATATTTGAGAGCAGAAAGCACCACTACCCTAGAACCAAACATGGTAGTCACTATAGAGCCTGGAGTGTACTTTAACGGGCTTTATGGCGTCAGAGTTGAAGACATAGTTGTTATCACAAAGCGAAATGCGAGAGTGCTCTCGGAAAAACTAGACAGAGTTCTAGAAGCCTTTACATAGTTTGTTATTTATAACACATATGTCTTGATGTGTTTTAACACAGCTAATTTTTCAATTCCTACTACATTTATCACCGAGAACTCTCCGTCTCATAGTGATAAATTGTGGAAAATTCTGAGTTCGCAAGGGTGTTTTTATTCTCCTACTTATAGTTTATCTAGAATATTGAGTAATGGGCTGTTAGTACTTGCTATTACGACTTTACTTATTGTTTCTAGACGTGTAATGCTGATCTCATCTAAACTAGGCTGTGTGTGAGTGAAAGCTCCAAGTGCTCTAGCTACTGTAAAAGCAGCTGCTAGGTCTATATTTCGAACTTTGCCTGTTAAGTGTGCAAATTGCCCAATAAAGCCTAAAGCGGCATAAGATGCTTCTAGCGATGCTGCACCCATTGTTCTGGTTTTTAGTTCTAAGCCAGCTTTGGTAAATGCCTCTCTAATAGTGTTGAAAGTTAAGGGATTTTCTGTGTATATAGAGAGTACGTCAATACCTCTATTAGCGCGCTTTATAACTTCTACTTTATTATAATACGTCTTTCCATTACAAAACTCTATTACACTATTAGTAAATACACTCGTTACATTGCTATATATAGCACTGGCAATATTCCTGTTATTTGATGTATAGACAGAGAGTGATACTGCTACAAATGGTATTCCAAGAGCATAGTTTAAACTACCATCAAGAGGATCTACTACTAGTACGTGTTCAGGTTTTTCTGTGAGTTTTCTTAATCCTTTCTCTTCTCCTAAAACCCACGTTTTAAACCCGGTGTTTAAGGCGCAATCAACTATATAGTCTTCAACTATAATATCAATTCTCCTCGACACATCACCAGAAGCACCTCTACCCACAATTTCAATATAGTAGTCGAGCCCATAGTACTCTCTAAGCAAATTAACAGCATTCTCAACTACTCTCCTATAAGCTTTACATATCTCCAAAATCCCACCATGTTATCACATACGTGAAGTACCTGTTATAGCATTACACTTATGAAGCTTTATAGTAGGGGGAGAAGTGTTCTATGTATAGACT
>CAZMCE010000116.1:0-2925 GCA_964564855.1 uncultured Thermosphaera sp.
TTAGTTTTAGTTCACTCATCCAAGTAATTTAGCTAATTGAGGCTTCTATTTTAATCTATTTATCTCGTGGCTTAAGACGCTATGTTGGTCTATTTATCCTGGGAGGGTTTAATTGAGCTCTACTGTTTACACTCATTATACTCGTTTTGATGTTGCAAGAGAGATTGTCGAGTATGCTAGTGGTAGGTGGGTGGCTGTTGAAGGCTCTTATGGTGATAGGAGAATTTTTGTGAGGTATTTTAAGGATCAGCCGCTGGTTATTAGCAGCGATAGAGATGTGTTAAGCCTTGTTAATAGGTATAGGAGGCTTAATGTGAGGACATTTTATGCCACAATACACATTTATAAAACCCTGGATTCCCGCGGCTCTCTTGACGATCCAGGTAATATAGCTTACACCACGCCGTTTTTCGATATTGATAGTTCATTAGAGAACTACAGGAGTGTTCTAGATGTAGCTGGCTTAATAGTAGATTTCTTAGAAAGAAATGGGTTACGAGAGAGTGTTTATATACTGTGGAGTGGTGAGGGTGCACATGTAAGGATTAATGAGAAGGCTTTTTCAAATGAGATCCTCTCAAAGTATAGTCCGTTTATAGTGGCGTACTCGGTAGTAGAGTATGTTTTAAAGGAGATTAGAGAGAAATTAGAGCCTTTAGCGAGGGAGAGCGGAGTTAAAGTAGAAAACTTAGTAGATATTAAGAGGGTCTTCACACTCCCCTTGTCACTGCACCGTAGAAGAGATGTAGTGGCTGTTTGCTTTAAACCAAGTGTTATCACGAGTTTTGAGCCGAGCTGGGTAGACCCGAAGTCATTTAAACACGATCCAAGTGCGTGGCGTGACTTTAAGCAGGGTGAAGGAGATACACTTGCATTAGAGGCATTGAAGAGAATTAATGCATTAAAGCCTCTGCACTCAAGGCTCGGTCTCGTTGAGTTAACATCACGGAAAACTACTACTAGAATTCAAAGTACTGGGGGCAAGATCGGTAGATTTCAGGTAATGGGCTTACTGCAGGCAGCTCGATACTACTTACTACACGGAGATTTAGAGAAAGCTAAGAGCTTTGGGTTAAATCGTGCAATATTCTACGCGTGGGCTAAGCACTATGGGAGAGGCTACATACCTAGAAATCTCAGACGTCTCTACATAGACATAGTAGCAATTGATAGGGAGCGCGGTGAAGAGCCCGGCGATCATTCTAAGAAGCAAGTAGAAGTACTAGGCGAAGGTGCATTTCAATCTCCACGTGGATATTTCATTATCGGAGACAAAGAGCAGTTACCAGAAGATTACGATAAAAACATTGCTAGTAAAATAGAGGGTGTAATATCATATGAACTGGCGTGGGAGGCTGCATTAAAATATCTAAGTAAATTTCCACGCCAGGTACTAGAAGACCCTATTAAGTTCTATGAAAAGGTATATGAGCCAATCCGAGATCACTTCATAGAACTAGTCATCAAGGAATTAGCAGATGAAGAAGTAAAAGAAGAAACAAGTGAGTCTAAAGAAACCCCGCAAGCACGACAACACGTGAAACCAAGCCAGGATAAAACACATGGACTATTCAAGTGGGTGAAGAAAACTTAGAGCTTTAAGAACAATAAACAATAAATAATAGTTACCATTAATTCAAAGAAAATTTTAATAAATATTAGTTTAACGGTAAGCTACTGATTATAAGCAGTGAAAAAAGAGAGTGCAAGATATTTTAGAGTGTTAAGTCTAGTTCTCTGATAATTTCTCGTATTTTTTCTTCTACTTCTATTTTTTCTAGTGTGAGTGGTGGTCTTGGATATGGTTTAATTGGAGTGTTTAGTACTTTTAGTAGTGTTTTTATAGCTGTTGGAAATGACGATGCGTAATCATAGACTTTTACAAGTTTTAGTAGTTTATGCCACTCTTCAAGTGCTTTCCTGAGATCTCCTGCTATGAAGGCATCGTATACTGCTCTGTGTATTTGTGGAGTTGCATTTGCTAAGGCCATTATTCCACCATCACCTCCCAACATGAGAACTGGTAGTAGTAAATCGTCGAGACCAGTAAACACCGCGAAATCTCTTTTTTCGCTTTTAACAACTTGTACTAGTTGCCTGAAGTAGGTGAAATTCTCGTAGGTAACTTTTGCTCCAGCTAAATTACTATATTCTCTAGCTAGTTCAAGGTATAGATTTATAGGAATATTTATTCCCGTAGTTGCCGGGATATTATATATTATAACTGGTAAATCTACTTTCTCAAGTATAGTTGAGAAGTGTAATTTTAGCTTCTCCGCAGAGATCTTGAAGAAGTACGGTGGAGTAACAATAACACCATTAACACCCATATCTCTAAAAATCCTACCTAGAGACACAGATTCCTCAGTGTAATTAGCACTTATACCAGGTATAATCCAAACTCTATTACCAACTTCTTCAAGTACTAAGCGTGTAATTAGAATAACTTCATCTCTAGACAAATGTACGAATTCACCAGTAGTGCTATTTGGAAAGATCCCGTGAACGCCCTTCTCAGCTTGATATTTAGCAAGCCACTTAACACCATCAATATCTACTGAAAAATCCTCTCTAAATGGAGTAATAAAAGGCGAAATAACCCCGTAAAATCTAGTAGGCATACTTAATAACACCTCTAAACTAGAAAACAATCCGAGAAAATAAATAACACCTCTAATTCGACTAAACAATCTCGTAAAGGGCTTACTGATATTGCATTACCAAGTAGTGTGTTATTAAATATCGTGAACTACAAATCTCACACTAATTGGTGGTTAAATTGAGTATTAAGCTTTACAATGAGTTAGTTAAGAGAGCAAAGCACTTCTTTAATATTAGTAACTATGACGTCTCAGCTGGTAGATATGATATAGCTCTATTCCACCTTGAACAGGCTACTCAGCTAGCATTAAAAGCGTATTTACT
>CAZMCE010000117.1:0-2905 GCA_964564855.1 uncultured Thermosphaera sp.
TGAGCCCCGCATCTGATTTCACTAGAAATGATGAAACCGGCCTCGTTGAGACCCCTCTTGATTATGGAGGATAGATCTAAGAGTATCTAGATATAGCGTAAAACTATTAAATCATCATTGAGAGAAGAATCTATACTCCAGAAGAGATCTGCGAATGTATACAGAGCTTTCAGAGGGGAATTAGGCTAAGAGATGTGTAGAGCATTTTTAAACCATACTACTTATAATGTTCTATATGAATTCGAGTGGTTATGGCATTGTTAGCACGTAGATAATCATTGCAAGTAGTATGAGGAGACCTAGTATTAGTGGTAATATAGTTAAAGAGTACTCAAACACGTGGTGTAATCGCTCTACTATCTTTACTACTTTTACTCTCATACTCTCTAATGCTTTATCTTCAAGAACTCTATAAAAACTTATAAACCTATTTAATAATGCTTCTAGATCCTGAATAGTAAGTATCTCTACGTCTATTTTACTGCTGCTCTCTAGAAGTCTTTTAGTGAACAATTCTGGTTTAAATAAAATTTTCTGGGTGCTCTTTTCTAATTTTGTGGCTGAAGCTTTCTCTAGTAAAATTTTAGTCTTACTGGTAAAGAGCGCTGTGAGTATCTTAACTTGTCTCACCACTGTGGAGGTAACTCGTGTAACTATTACATCTAGTAAGCTCTCTATTTTAACAGTAGTTTTTCTTAACACTCTACTTCCAACTAAAATTAGTGGTGTCATAAGGGTGGCTATGATAACTACTAGTAGTGTCTTTGCAAAATACTGTAGTGGGAGTAGTTTACTATATGTAGATATAGTTGTGTAGAGAGTACTCCACGTGTATAAGTAGAGTATTTGTGAAGATGTTGTGGAAAAAGTGTTCTTGAGATTTGCCCACAGGAGTAATTGTGCTGTGTGCGTTAATATGATAGCTATAAGTACTCGATGTGTTATTGCTATGATAATGTAGTAGTTTAAGAGCATTAATGTAGCTATAAGAGTGCAGAGTAATAGGCTATTTCCACCCTTATACACTATTTCTATTAGTACTAGTATTGATAACGCAATAAGAGAGATCTTTAGAGCGAGTTCAGTGTAGAAGAGCTCACCATAAGTAATCGCAATTGTACTGAGCAATACTCCTGAGAGCATGAGAGAGGAGACTATAATGTGTAAATACAGGTGAAAATCTGTGAGAGCGCTTCTACTAGGGAGATTTAGACTACGCCATGGCAATGTATCCACGACCTTTTATTACTTCTAGTATAAGTATGTATATTGATGTAGATGTGAACAAGATTATTGGTAATGATACTAGGTATAGTGCTATGATATCAATACTTACTCCCACTTCACTACTCTGCGTTGAAAGTAGTGGAAGTGCTAGAATAAGTGAAGTTAGTGATGCTACTAGTACATATCTCGATAACTTATATACATCACTTTTTATGTTAACTTCTCCTAGAAGCCCTGGTCTTATATGTGCTTGTAAGTACTTTGCACTATATACTATAGAAAGCGCTGTCTCTACTGATAGTATAATAAGTGGATAAATATATGCACTCTCTTTTACGATTTCATGTAGAATTGAGGAAAAAGCCCAGATCTTTGCCAGAAACCCAACTGTTGGGGGTATTCCAAGTATTGAGAGAATTGAAAATATAGCTGCAAGAGACTCTATAGGTAAGACTCTGTAGACATAACCAAGTCTATCTATTAATCTCTCATGAGAGATCAGCTCAATTACCCCTGTATCCATGAAGAGTGAGGCCTTATATACAGCGTGTGCCACAATATATGCTGTAATAGCGTAGAAGAAGAGGAGTTCTTGTGTTTTTAAGTAGATAGCAGTTAGCATTATAATAGCGCCCATGTGTGATATGCTACTATAGGCTAGTAGTCTCTTTAAGTCTTTTTGATATATTGCTTGAAGACCTCCATATAGAGCTGTCAGAGAGCCAAAGATTAGTAGAATAGTGTAAGCAGTAGTAACATCTATTGTGTAGTGTGTGAGTACTATAATACCATATACTCCCATTTTTATCATGATCCCCGATAGTAGTGCTGAAACTGGTGAGGGAGCTAAACTATGAGCATCTGGAAGCCAAAAGTGTAGCGGAATTATAGCTGCTTTAGACATAAATCCTAAAGTTACTAGAATTGTTACTATAGGAGATGAGAGATTCAAGGTTAGAGCTGTTAGCGGCTGAGAGACCATTTTCTCAAACCCAGCTAAAGCTAGAATGACAAATAGAGCTATGTCTGTAGGTATCATTGAGAACACTAAGTAGCGTAGAGAGGCCCTCATAGCTTCACTATTAACTCCCACAAATGCATCGTAAGCTATAGCTATAAATCCTATAAGTTCTGTTGTAAGCCAGAATAATATTAGCTCTAAGAGATATCTAGAGGCAAATGTCATTATAATGGTTACTGCGAGGAGATCTGTTATTGCTACAAGAGATCTAGTACCGTATTTTAAGTGAGAGTAGTGTAGTGAGAACAGAGAGATCAGAATGCTCAACATAATAGTTGTTAATAAGAGTACTAGTTGAAGAGTACTTAGTGCCTGGTAGAGAGCTAGTAGTGTGAGAACACTGTATCCAGAGATCTTTAGTAGTACACACACAACTCTACTCTTTTCACCTCTATACACTAGGTTACCTAAATGTGTTAAGAATATTGATGCTAAAAACACAGCAAATCTAATTATATCTACTTGCTCCATAAATACGCCCTACTCTACTGTATTTTACGCATATCAGCTTTGAAGAGTTTTAGTTATGTACTCCTTATAATTACTTGTCAACTCAACACTTATATTTAAAATAGATTCTCGGAATTGCCCATAGAGAGCAAAACATAAACCTAAAATAATTGCCGTAACTGCTAGTACTACTGCTAGAGATATGGG
>CAZMCE010000118.1:0-2853 GCA_964564855.1 uncultured Thermosphaera sp.
GATGACGCCCTGCCGCTGGCGACGTGGTGAGCCTCGAACCCCAGACTGATACCTTGTCCATTAAACACACTAATGTGTTTATTCGTCAATTAATTCTCATTTAAGTTTCTGAACTTGCTTTTCAGACTAGAAGCTGGTAAGAAAATTTTCCTTAATTCTCATACCCCGGTAACTCCAGCACCCTTTCAAGTGTAATTTGCGTAATACTAAGTTAATTACTATTGAAATTTGAATGCCACATGGACGAGTAGAATTGTAACTACTAGTACTGTGAGAACTATGTAAATTATGACATCGCGTTCGCCTATAAGCCTAATTTTTACACTACTAGAAAATCCATATATTACATGTGATTCTAAAATGTTCCTGGAGGTGTATGCTACGAGGAGTATTAATGGTACTACTACTCTGTGTAATCTCCGACCCTTGAACTTTAATTTTACAGCCGTAGCTGACTCTGAGAGATAGTAAAGTGTTAATGGTAATTGTAGTAGTGTTAGTGGATAGAGCTCTGAGAGTGTTCTTAAACCTATTTTTTCAAATATAGCCCTCCACTCGCCGAGTGAAATGAGCTGGAAGAATAGAGTTAGAGCTGTAAAAAACGCCACGAGTCTTAGCGCTAATACTGGAATTGTAGTGGGATCTAGTATAAGCACACCAGGTAGACTACTAATAAGAAATACTAGCGAACTTATCGCGGTAAAGATCAAGTAAAGCTTTAGACCCGAGAGAACCCCTCTAAGTCCACGAATCCACGACGCCAATAGTAGCTCATATATGAGCACCAAGATCAATTCTACTGCTTCTTCAAGCAATGTACTCGAATACAGCCTCGCGTAGAATATCGAGTAAAGTACCACTACAGGAATAATTAGTCTAGATATAAGTCCAAATTTCTGTGTCTTCTCAGAATATACTAGTAAATATGCAAGGTCTCTAAGCAACAATCTCACCTGTAAGTTTGCCATAGACTTCAGCAAGCTCCTCGAGAGTATACGCCGGCCTAATACTACCTATTTGTGTTAATACACTATTTTCTAGTTTAAGAACTTGACTCCAACCGGGTATAGTAGCTGGCTCAATCCAACTAGTTGCTAATACTACAGCACTATCTAGTACTATTAGCTCTCTTATTAATTTCAATCTATCACTATATGTGAAGCCTGAGAAGGGCTCATCTACTAATATAACGGTAGTATTTGAAATAGTAGCGAGTACTACAGCCAACTTAACCATTTGACCGTGACTGAGATTAAACGGCGAGACGTCGGGGTCTATGCTTAGTAATCTCACTCTCTTTAACCCCTCTTCTATGCAGTCAACTCCTCTACTCCTACTCTTACAGATCTCTTCTATTTCGCGTCTCACAGTCTCCTCGGTGAAGAAAAGAATGATATTTTGTGGTATGTAAATAACATCTCCTCTCCTCTCTACACGCCCCTTGCTCGGCTTTAAGTATCCTGCAAGTATTTTTAGCAGAGTTGTCTTACCAGAGCCGTTGACACCATATATTAGAATTTTTTCGTTATCTCTCACAGTAATATTCACATCTTCTAGAACTCTCTTAGAGCCATAGTAGTGGTGAACTCCTATAGTCTTTAAGACAATGCCTCTCTCTTCACGCTTACCTCTCACGATAGATTCTCCTAGTAGCACATCTCTATGCATTGTGAGGAGTTTCCTCACGTTACTAGTTACTTCGTGTAGTTTACCACTTCTGAGTACTAATATCCTGTCGAAGTAGTCGATAAGAGGTATAAATCTATGCTCAAGGACTACTGTGCTCTTACCTAGTCTACGTAGAGCTCTGAGAACTTCGAGTACGTCTCTAACGCCATACTCGTCAAGCCACATTAGAGGCTCGTCTAGCAGAAGTATTGGTGGATCAGCTATAAGGGTCTTAGCTACTATAACTCTCTTAGCCTCGCCACCTGAGAGCTCAAAGAAATACCTCTCTAGTAAGCTATGTAGTGACATGATTTCTACAGTTTTTCTGAGAGCCCTCTCTGCTCTCAATGGATCTCTGTAAACTCTCAGAGCATAGTTGTAGAGATCTCTGTGAACATGTAGATCTGTAAAGTATAAGTAGGGGTTTTGTCCAATAATACCTATAATCCTGAAAAGCTCACTACTAGTATACTCCGAGAGCTCTCTACCAAGTACTCTAATAGAGCCTTTAACCTCACCACCATATACAAGTTTCCCTATACTAGTAATAGCTCTCACAAGCGTACTCTTTCCAGAGCCACTATCGCCTATGATGAGAACCTGTTCTCCGCGCTTAACGCTCAGATCTAATCCGCGGAGAACCCAGTCTCCAATAGGGTATTTAAACCAGAGATCTCTTATTTCGAGAACAGTATTTACTACTAGTTCTCGGCTCACTTCAAATAACCCGCTCTTCTCAATATAGTTATACACGTAAGTGATAGTGGAGCTATTATGAGTGTTATTGTGAGGTTAAATAACACTATGTGAGGCATTAAGATTAACATTATTTTGTAAGCCTCTTCAAACGTCATCTTGTACACCCACACTAGCCAGCGTGGCGCAACAAAGTAGTTTGCAAGACTCATAAATAGCACTCTTGAAAGTGCTGCTATACTAACAGCTAAGCTTACTCTCCACTTATTAGGCTGAGAGCGCCTCTTATAGACTAGTACTAGTGGTGTGAATGTAGAGGTCTCTGCTAAACACTTCATAGCCATGCCCACAACGTCTGAGCCGAACAATACCGGTATAATGTAATATAGTGGTAATGTGCTAAACGCATATTTTAGTGAATAGTATGCTATAATAGCTAACGGTACACCTGATACATCATATTTGAGAAACGGTGCAGGGGGATATGGT
>CAZMCE010000119.1:0-2815 GCA_964564855.1 uncultured Thermosphaera sp.
GAGAATCTATGAAGTTTCTAAGTCCTAGTGGTATGAGTCTCCAGAGTAGTAGTGTATATGATGAGAAGTACTTAGCACCAAGTAAATAGAGAGTGTTATAGAGCTCAATTGGTGAAATAGTGTTAAAGACTAGCATTATAGATATAGCTATTGCCATAGCTCTAAGAGCTATTATGAATACTTGTAGTGGTATCATAGTGTAGAGCCCTGTTAATGAGAGCAAGTATGCTGAGCCGGCTAAGTATAATCCAGCAAGCCCTGCAAGTGTGAGTATTGCTATGACCCACTCAATACCAGCGTGAATTAAACCAAGCACTACTAGTACTGGTAGTATAATGGGGGATTTCTCAGAGTAAAGTGTATAAACAAATACTAAACTAATAGTAAAGAGTACCTTGGACATCACATGGGCTCTTCTAAGCCCACTATCACCTGTAAGAAACATAGACTTGTATATTACACTTAAAAGCCAGTTAAATAAGCCCATAGGTATACGCCTCTAAGCTCTCAGCTCTACAAGCAGATCTGAACTCTTCACAGCTCTCTCATCATGCGTAGCTATAACTACAGCTTTACCCCTCTCCGCCAGCTCTCTTAATCCACTAAGAACTACCATAGCTGACTCGTAATCTAATCCTCCTGTAGGCTCGTCTACAAAGTATGCATCAAAACCAGATAAGTAAGCTGAAGCTAAGGCTACACGTTTCCTCTCACCACTACTTAATTTAGCTAGCGGCTGATCTAGAACACTTTTAATACTAAAATATTCTGCTATATCTAGTGCTCTGAACTCATCACTTCTAGACGCTAATAGCAGCTCTTCTCTCGGTGTTGGCTTTGTGAAATATAATAGTGGGTTTTCAGGGATGTAAATAGCTGAACCTCTTCTCGTAATAACACCTCTACTTGGTTTTAGAATCCCCGAAGCTAACTTGAGTAGTGTGGTTTTACCAGAGCCATTAGGCCCGGTTATAGCTGTGAGAACACCTTTCTCAATAGTCATATTCACGTTTCTCAATACGTAATTACCACCCGGATATTTAAACCATACATTTTTAAGCTCAGCATAGATACCTCTATTAGTTCTAATTTCATGTTGTAAAGGTATATTAGTAGCGAACTGTTCAATAATGCTGTGAGACCACTTCCCATAATATGTAACTTTTCCATCTCTGAGATGTAGTAGTTGAGGTTCAAAATTCTCCCAGAAAACTGGGTTATGATCCACTAAGAGAACAGCCACATCTTCTTTAAGAGCTCTCTCAATAATGCTCTTTACATTCATTTTAGCATTTTTATCAAGATAGACTAAAGGTTCATCTAATATAAGTACTCTACTCTTTTTTAGTAAGACTTCAGCCCAGAGAACTCTCTGAGTCTCACCAGCACTAAGAGTATATGTTAATCTGTCAGCTAAATGTGAGATACCTGAAATGTTAAACTCTGCTTCACTGCAGATGTAACCCTTAAGTGCTAGGACATGACAGATCTCGGTGTAAACAGTATAGCCTAGAATAGCATACCAGGGTTCTTGTGGAATATACACTACGCAATTGTAGATGTCCTCGGATTTAATACCCCAGATGCTTTGATTACACAGATACACCTCTCCATTGAGATATCCACCAACAACTCTTATAGTCCCCATTACAGCTCTCACTAGAGTTGTTTTACCACTGCCAGATCTCCCAGTAACAAGTAAAATCTCACCTTCACTAACACTGAACTTCACATCCCTGAGAGTAAAACCACCATTATAGCCACACTCTGCTATATTAGCTATAAGCACTCGTGACAATGCAGACACCATGTAAGAGTATTAAAAAGGAAATTGGAGGTCAATATTTGCTCAGTGATTAATACTAAGTTTTAACATAACCAGCTTTACGTAGCCATGCAGCTAGTGGTAGTGATATTGATAAGCCAACTACTACTTGCCCAATGTTAATAGGGACTTCAAGTATGGCTGCCACAGGCTCTCTCCCAGTTACTGGGTTGCTATAGAAGTACTCATAGAGAAAATAGCCAAGAACCATGAGTGAACCAGCTATTGCTAAACTAGTTACTTCACCTGTAGTTATATGTTTTCGTAGTAGTATAGTAGCAACTAGAGCACCCAGGCATATACCAAGAGCAATCCACACAGCTACTGAGATCTCTACATATGCTGGGCTAAAAGCCATGTATAGCCACTTTTCAGGACCAATATACACTCCACCAGCCCAAAGCGTAGTCGATATTACTAGGAATACTATGGTGTACACTAGAGCTGTAATCACAGCGTAAGGAGTGCCATGCTTACCTGCAAGAACTCTTAGAAAACGCCCAGCAATATAACCCTCAATAAACTTTATTATTAGAGTGCCAGGAGCAAATATGGCATATCCCGTTGAGAGATCTGCTAGTGCAGCACCCACACCTCCTGCAATACCGGCTACTAGCGGTGTTGATATTAAAGCTGCTAGGTATATCATAGACTCTCCAACATTAAAATAGCCACCTGTAGCTGGCTGATATAGCTGTACAACTATAGTGGCAACATAAACTAATACTGTAAACACCACAGCACTTACTACTCTAAGTTCAAATTTATATATCAAAAGCCCTTCACCATTAGTATACTAGAGTTGCTGAGTTCTTAAAGTTTGTACTTTAAGAACAACTTTCAGTCGAATAGTTTACTTCGAAGCGTAATACTTCTTAATACCGCCTTCAACATTAACTCTTAGATATCCTGTCTCGAAAAGCTCCTTTAAGTGTTGATATACAGCTTGTGGAGATATATTGAGTCCTAGTGAGCGCCACACTTCGTAAC
>CAZMCE010000120.1:0-2780 GCA_964564855.1 uncultured Thermosphaera sp.
TTTTGCTTCTTTCACGACCTTGCCTAGAGGAACCTAGTGATCCCTGCGGGGCCATGGGCAGCGGTTTAGCTCAACGACAGCGTGCTTGGCGAGTGTTTTTAGGGAGCTATAGGTTCTTGTTACAGTATTGAGCTTACAAAATCTCTACTTAGTGTGCTTAATTTACATTAACACTACACAATTTGATGTATACATAGTTTGTTCTAAACAAACTACTCTCAGCTGTGAGATCAACACCTGAAGACCCCTACTGGAGTGGTTTTCCACCGATAATCAGTACGCTACATCTCGTCAGAACATGTGATGGAAAAGTTGTTATTATGAGTGAAGGTGAGTATGTAAAACCCTTAAAATATGCTATGGAGAAGTTCAAGGAGCCTTCACTAACTAGAGGTACTGAGAGAACTGTTATTACTAAGGGTGAATTCTCGCTTTTAAAACTCAGGATCATTGTGGTGAATTCTCAGGGAGCTGGGAGAAGTATAGATCTCAGTAGTGTGTTCGTAGGATTCTCTCATAGAACTCCCATTACATTTAAATCTACTTGAGTATTATTTACCGTAATAGTCAGCGTATTTCCTACCTTGTATTAAACTTCTCCATTAAACTCTTCCCAATAACCGCTTCAGGACATTCGAGACATGAGAGACTCCTACCACTAATAATGTTTAGACTTCCAGCTACTATCTCGAATTCTCCAGGTATAATACCCTGGAGCACGATAGGAGTTTCACTCGCATATGCTTGAATACTTAGTAGTGGAGTAGCAGTGTAGACTGCTCTTATAGATTGAATAATTGGTAGAATAGATTCGTTAATTAAACTAAGACTAGTGGGTCTCTATAAGAGCCTAGAGATCCCTCTCTGTGCATATTTATAATTTTAAATTTAAACAAGTTGAGTTAAATAGGAGGAAATTAAGTTGCTTATTCATTACTGAGAAGATCTCAGAGATCTATGTAACTTTGAGTTCTCGCTGATTGTGTGTTTAATAGTGTAGTCGGCTTTTTAAGGGCTTACTAGTATTAATAAGTGATGTGTAGGTTGTAGTTTAAACTATGAGTTTAACGTGTGGGTTAACTGGGTCTATTAGTATTCGTAAAGCTAGGAAAAGGGATTTGAGTAGTATTCGCAGAATACATGAAGAGTTTTCTGAGGAGTTGAGTAGTGAAGATCCTAAGTGGTTTAGAGCTCTACTAGAGTCTAGGTCTAGGAGACTAATATTCCTGGTTATTGAGGTTGATAGTAGAGTTGTGGGTTATTGTTTAGCTTATAGGAATCGTGATAGGGGTTATATTGAGAGTATTGCTGTTAAAGAGGATTATCGTGGATTAGGTTTAGGGTCAAGGCTACTAAGAGAAGTTGAGAAGGTCCTTGCTGAGAGGGGTGTTAGTGAAGTGTATTTGAGTGTAAAAGACTGGAATACTAATGCTGTGAATTTCTACTTAAAGCATGGTTACCAGGTGAAAGGTGTTGTGTTTTGGCTATCTGCAAGTTCTGAGAGAATAGTTGCGAGAGATCCTGGGTTAGAGTATAGGGTTGTAGATGTCTCAGCTAGTAAAATGAGCTCGCGTTTAAAACACTACGCTTCAACATGGAGTAGTTTTGTAGACGATGTTGACCAGTATATTTATAAGAAGAGGTATAGAGCTGAGAGAGCACTAGTAGTTAAGCGTAGGAGTAGAGTAGTAGCATATGCACTGTACAGTGTTAACGACGAGATCGTGGTAGACACTATTGCACTTATCTCTTACAGTCTCCTCGAACCAGTAGAACTAGTTATCACGAGCTTAAAGAATATAGCTAAAGCAGTAGAAGCTAAGACTATAGAAATACCAGTAGATGCTTCAAAACACAAACTCATAGAACTACTAGTAGACATGGGGTTAAGAGTAAAAGAAACAGAATACCTCCTACACAAAAACCTAGATAACACAAAATAACCCTTTACTGATCTCACTTTACGCGACGCGTGTTTTTAAACATTTATCTAAGTAACTACTTAACTCTCGCTCCCAGTGTAATACAAAGAGCCTACTACTACCTTCATCACTAGACCTCTCCTCGTAATTTGCTGCTAAATTATCTGCTACTATTAATATCCCTGTTAGAGTCGACACAAGCCTATAGACACCACGAACATCCCTCTCACTAAAACCAATACTTAGCCCCGAAACACTGAAACTCTGAATTCCACGTTTACACTCAAACCATGTAGTATGTTCACATAACTCCTTGTTTCTAAGATATTTAATAAGAGCTTCTAACACACGAGTACATAAGCTATAACTTCTTTTACTACAAATAGCTAAAAGATCTCTCTCAATAAAGCTTATAACATTACTAGTGCACATTCCAAATATAATCTCCGTGAAATAATGTCTCGGAGAGAAACGTAGTGGATGCCTTTCCTCCATAGCACTATGATGCCTTGAAATGACTTTAGCTAGTGGTATACCTGAAACATCATACTTTAAAACGGAGCAAGGAGTAGGATATTTCGAAAAACTTAAATACTATGGCTAGTGCTAGTAGACTAGAAATCGGCACCAGCTTCTTATACTTCTCAAGAGAGCTGACCTCCTCCCGCCCTAAAGGGGTGTGGGTTTTCTTTAGGGGGTTCATTGGTTCTCCGCATCTATTCGGGTTTACATCTGTCATTTGCGGGGCAGTTGGGGTGGTCAGAGATCCCCCCATCTACAACATTAATCACTGTAGAGTTCACCACCAGCCAATTAATCAAGAAAAAACCCCTTATAAACACTCATCCCCACCATAAA
>CAZMCE010000121.1:0-2776 GCA_964564855.1 uncultured Thermosphaera sp.
TGAGTCTCCAGAGTAGTAGTGTGTATGTTGAGAAGCGCTTAGCTCCAAGTACGTGGAGGAGATTGTATAGCTCAATTGGCGAGATAGTATTAAATACTAGCACTATAGACATCGCTATTGTAGTAGCTCTGAGAGCTATCATGAGGACTTGTATTGGCGTCATGTAGTAGAGTCCTGTTAGTGAGAGTAGATACGCTGAGCTGGCTAAATATACTCCAACAAGACCTGTTAATGAGAGTATTGCAGTAACCCACTCTAAGCTAGCGTGAACTATGCCAAGGACTACTAGTACTGGTAGTATAGTGGGGGATTTCTCGGGGTATACTACGTGTGCAAGTACTAAGCTAGTAGTAAAGACTATTTTAGATAATACATGTGCTTCTCGTAGCCCACTATCACCAGTGAGAAACATAGACTTGTAGACTATGCTTAAAAGCCAGCTGAAGAAGCCCACTTATTGTACACCTCTAAATTCCCAGCTCCACAATCAAGTCTGATCTACTCACAGCTCTCTCATCATGTGTGGCTATAATCACAGTCCTATCTCTCTCTACAAGATCTTCTAACACGTTGAGAACTAGCATAGCTGACTCGTAGTCCAGCCCTCCAGTAGGCTCGTCTACGAAGTAAGCATCAAAACCTGACAAGTAAGCTGAGGCTAGTGCTATACGCCTTCTCTCACCACTACTCAGTTTTGCGAGCGGTTGATCTAAAATACTTGTAATATTGAAGTACTCTGCTATATCTAACATCCTTGACTCGTCACCTTTAGATGCTATTAGTAGTTCTTCTCTAGGCGTTGGCATTGTGAAATATAGTAGTGGGTTCTCAGGGATATAGAGAGCTGTTCCGTGCCTTACAATAATTCCTCTATTAGGTTTTAAAATTCCTGAGGCTAATTTGAGTAGTGTAGTTTTACCAGAGCCATTAGGCCCTGTTATAGCTGTGAGAACCCCCCTCTCAATCTTCATGTTCACGTTTTTTAATACATAATCTCCGCCAGGGTACTTGAACCAGACATTTCTCAGCTCAGCATAGACTCCTTTACCTATTCTCGCTTCACGCTGTATGAGTACATTAGCAGAGTGTTGTTCAATGATACTACGAGACCACCCCCCATAGTACATAACCCTGCCATCTCTGAGGTATAATAGTTGGGGTTCGAAGTCCTCCCAGAATACTGGGTCGTGATCTACTAGGAGAACACTTAGGTCTTCTCCGAGAGCTTTCTCGACAATTCTCTTTACACTAGTCTTAGCACTTCTATCGAGGTAGACTAGGGGCTCATCTAATACTAGGAGTCTACTCTTTTTCAACAAAGCCTCTGCCCACAGAACCCTCTGAGTCTCACCAGCACTGAGAGTGTATGTTAGCCTGTTAGCTAAGTGTGAGAGATTGGAGAGAGCAAATTCTACTTCACTACAAATATAACCTTCAAGTGCTAGAACATGACAGATCTCAGCGTATACAGTGTGTCCTAGAATAGCATACCATGGTTCTTGTGGAATATATGTGAGACAACTATACACATCTTCAGGACTAGCACTCTGAACATTACGACCACATAAGTATACTTCTCCCTTTACATATCCGCCAAGAGCTCTCATAGTCCCAGTTATAGCTCTCACTAGAGTTGTCTTACCACTACCAGACCTCCCAGTAACGAGTAAAATTTCACCTTCACTAACACTAAGCTTTACATTTCTGAGAGTAAAACCACCACTATAACCACACTCTAATATATCAGCTATAAGCACACTCGGCAAATCAAACACCAATATAAAAGTTAAGTGAGAGAAAAAAGAGCCTATTATTTATTTAACACTAACTTTTAACATATCCAGCTCTACGTAGCCACGCAGCGAGTGGTAGCGATACTGATAAGCCTACAATTACTTGTCCTATGTTAACAGGGACTTCAAGTATAGCTGCTATAGGATCTCTTCCAGCTACTGGATTACTATAGAAATACTCGTAGAGGAAATATCCGAGAACCATGAGTGATCCGGCTACTGCGAGGGCAGCTACCTCACCTGTAGTTATATATTTCCGTAGTAGTATAGTAGCTACTACAGCACCAAGACCTATACCGAGAGCAATCCACACAGCTACTGAGACTTCTACATAGGCTGGGCTAAAAGCCATGTGAAGCCATTTTTCAGGACCAATATATATGCTACCAGCCCACAGTGTTGTCGATATTACTAGAAACACAATAGTGTAGACTAAAGCCGTAATTACAGCGTAGAAAGCTCTATGCTTACCTCTAAGTATTTTTAAGAGGTGCCCAGCAATATATCCCTCAATAAACTTTATTACAAGTGTTCCGGGAGCGAATATAGCATATCCAGTTGAGAGATCTGCTAGCGCCGCGCCAACACCCCCAGCTATTCCGGCAACCAGTGGTGTTGATATTAAGGCTGCGAGATAAATCATAGACTCTCCAACATTAAAGTAACCGCCTGTAACTGGCTGATAGATCTGTATAACTATAGTTGCAACATAGACTAATACTGTGAAAACCACAGTGTCTACTATGCTGAGTTCACGTTTAGATGTCACTTCTAATCCCCAATCCCGTGAATATAATTTTGTATTCTTAAAGTTTGTGCTTTAAGAACAACTTTCAGTGCAATAGACTACCTCGAAATATAATACTTCTTAACACCACTATCAACACTAACTCTGAGATACCCTGTTTCAACGAGCTCTCTTAAATGCTGATATACAGCTTGTGGAGATATATTGAGTCCTAGTGAGCGCCACACTTCGTAAC
>CAZMCE010000122.1:0-2674 GCA_964564855.1 uncultured Thermosphaera sp.
AAATCCTAAAATCCAGTAGTATATACTTTAAAACAGTACATCTAAATTTTTAAACTTGAATGTTTTTCTTCACGGTGAGTACTTTTGGAGATTATATTAAGACCTATAGGTTATGTTAGTCACGGCTATAGTGACGAGGAAGTTAAGAATAGTTGGCGTGGTGTTGAAGGCTATATTGAAGTCCTGCCCGAGTATAGAGAGGGTCTTTTACACTTAGAGGGCTTTAGCCATATAATTATTGTGGCTTACATGCACAAGGTTAGTGAAATTGAGAGGAGAGTTTTAAGGGTAAGACATAGGCGGCTTGCACGTTTCGGAATTAGAATAGATGATCTACCAGAAGTAGGTGTTTTTGCAACTGATAGTCCTCATAGGCCAAATCCAATAGCTATTACCATTGTGAGACTTATAGGTATAGAGGATAGTAGACTACACGTTACGGGACTAGACCTTTATAATGAGACGCCTGTTCTCGACATTAAACCATATGATCACAGCAGAGTAGTCAGAGATTTCTCGGTACCCTGGTGGACTCGGATATTAATAGAGCGTGTTAGAGAGCGATTTGACGAAGAGAGACTACTTTAAACTCTAAATATTCGCGGTCTTAACAGGACAGAGTGTTTTTAATATTTTAAACGTGACGAGTCTAATGGTGTATTAGTGCCTTGGAATTTGAAAATCTTAATCTACTACTAGGAGCTCTAACCGTTATCTTTATGTTTATAGTTTATTTAAGTTATATATATAACAGGAGGTTTAGAGAAGTAAATATACTACTTGAACGCGTGGATTTAAAATTCAGAGATTTTGGTAGAAGACTTGACGAGTTAAAAAGGTATAGTGATAGTAGATTTGATGACACTAAGAAATATGTTGAGAAATATGTTGACTTAAAACTGAATGATCTGAAAGAATACATCGACTTTAAAATCAACGAGTCTAATAGAGCTCTCTCTGCACAACAAGAATTCTTACTAGAATATCTAGCTTTGAGAGGTGTCTTAAGCGAGAATGAGGTAATGATGTTCAAAAACGAGGCCGCGAGGCTTTCATCAATATCATTACTGAGTAAAACTATTAGGAAATCGTGGGAGATAACAGGGAAAAAATATGAAGTAATCGCAGAGTAAGTGGGTATTAGTGAAGAAAACCACAGAACTATATAATTTTATTAAGTATAGTAGTTTTTAAATCATTCTCAAGCTCAATACTTTAATAATAACAATACTTAATAATTTTCACGAGGGTTTATACCGTGCCTACGTTTGTAAAGGTCATAGCGTCTCTTGGCCCGGCTAGTGATGACGTTAATGTAATTTCTAGTATGATTAGGCTTGGTGTATCAGGGTTTAGAATTAATTTTGCTCACGGTACACTTGAAGACTGGTTAAGATATATTAGCACTGTGAGATCGCTTGAAGAAGTATTTGGAAAACCAATAGCTATAATAGGTGATTTACAAGGCCCCTCGCTTAGAATTGGTAAACTTGAAAAACCAATTGTTTTAAAGAAAGGTGAAGTTGTGAAAATTATTCGCAGTGTAGAGGCTAGTGGAGGTGAAGACAAGAGAGCTCCTCTGCCTATTCACAGGTTTTTTGATATTATTGAAGATGGTGATGTTCTCGTAATGGATGATGGTAGAACTCGGCTGAGAGTTATAGGGGTCTACTCAGACTATGTAGAAGCGATAGCTCTTACAGACTCAGTCATTACTTCGAAAAAAGCTATGACTATACATGGTAAAGAAATAGACTTGCCTATTCTCACTGAGAGTGATTTTAACTGCGTGAAATTCGCACTTGAACACGGCTTTGACTACCTAGGACTTAGTTATGTGAGGAGTGGTAGTGATATAGATGTTCTCAAAGAGTACTTGAGGAGAATTGGTAGAGAGGATGTAGGGATTATAGCTAAAATTGAAACTAGGAGTGCTGTTAAGAATTTAGACGAAATTCTCGAGAAGAGCGATGCAGTGTTAATTGCACGCGGAGATCTAGGGATGAACTTTGGTCTTGAAGAAATACATGCACTACAGAGTAGAATTGCCGAAAAAGCCCTCGAGAAGAGAAAACCTGTTATAGTTGCAACTCAGCTACTAGAATCTATGGTTGAGAAACCTGTTCCAACTAGAGCTGAAGTCGTGGACGTTAGTACAGCTATTGAAATGGGTGTAGACGCCCTTATGTTGACAGGTGAGACTTCTATAGGTAAATACCCGGTAGAAGCTATATCATGGCTTGTGAAAATAGTTAATTTCACAGAAAGAGAGATCTTAAAGAAGGGTTTTAAGAGAATTATTGAAAAGGCTAGGAGAAGTATAAGTAGTATTCAAGTAATGTTTGCTAAGGGAATTCTTGAGCTGGCTGAGGATTTAAACGCTAAGCTACTTGTATTCAGCATACACGGAAACACAGCTAAGAGGATCTCGTCTCTAAGACCCTCAATACCGGTCTACGTAGGCTCACCTAATATCAATACTCTAAGAAGATTAGCTATTCTATGGGGACTACAGCTAATGCATATTAATGCTCAAGAATATGACGAAGGATTACAAAAATCTCTCCAAAAAGCTGTAGAACTAGGCTACGTGAATATTGGAGACCTAGTCATAACAACATATGGGCTCAGAGAACCAAGACAAAAAGTAGAAATTCAGAGAATTATGAGCTGA
>CAZMCE010000123.1:0-2670 GCA_964564855.1 uncultured Thermosphaera sp.
TACCTTCAACAATGAAAACCCCACCAACTATTAACAGTAACACTGTTGAGTACAAAGGCTTATTCCGTAGTCTCCTCAACTCACCATACACTGATATAAGAGAGAGTAGTGTTGAAGCCCACACAAAGTAATCATATGTAACTCTCTGCGTTAAAATAGGATTATAGTGAAGTAAACCAATAATTAAAAGAACAAAAGACAATATAGCTAATAACACATTAAACACACCAGAACTAGGTAAAAACTTATTAAATAACCCCCTAATCACCCTAAGACCCTACTCGCGTATTTACTACTACACAACACTTAACTCGCATTTACACTTATCTCTCTATAGTGACGATTAAGGCAGTTAGATTCAGTAGGAGTAACCCTATTACTGGTGCTGACATGTTGAAGCTGTGTAAGAATTATGTGAAGAAGCTCTACTCTCCTAGAACTATTCTTTTTCTACCTGTACTATACTGATCCACTTTAACTCGTCACTTACAGGCTCTACTCTCAGCGAGCACTTCTTATCACTAACATAGTTTACAGCAACTAGTACTACTTTCTCAGCTCCCGTGGAATTTAAGAGTCTACAGATCTCTTCACTACTTATTCTCTCTCTCCAAATTAATCTCTGTGGATCAGGGTTTCTAATAGCCATGTGGACGTATTTCGCGTACTCAGTAGCGGCTACTATAATAGAGTTCTCAACAATATCACTGTTATTCTCAAAGAAATAGTAGGTTTCAATGAGCGTTGTTACAGGTAGTACTGGTATAAGTGTATCTGGGAACTCTCGTAGAGCACTATAATACCTCTGTGACCAGTTATAACCATATGCAAAAGCTAGACCTGGAAGTGAGCCAATTAAAATGTAAAGTAGTATAATCCACTTACTCTTCACAACATCAACTAATCCCACTACAGCTAGAGTACTCATTAATGGTGCTACTCCAATTAGAAACCTATACCAAACAACCATAGAGGAGTAAGGTGTTATAATTGGTGAGAGGCCGGCAAGCATGAGAATAGTAATTGTGGCTGTGACGTAGGGCTTTTTATACTTAGCTAGTGCTATGAGAGCTAGTGGTAGTGTAACTCCATAACCAGCTACGAGGTAAGAGACAACATATGACCCCTCATTCCTAGGAGCAACAGTGAGAATTAAAGATAAAATATCACTAAGTTCTACTGTGGTAATAGCTCTATGTATATACCAAATCCCCAGTATAACTGTGAGTATTAACCCTGTTAAACCAGGTATTAAACTAAATATATTTCTATGCTTTAATCCCATGTAGAGTAGTACTAGGAATAGTGTAAATCCAGCAAGACCCGTGATCTCTGAGCTTAGTCCACAAGCTACTGGCAGTATTATTGCTATTACTGCTTGTTTAAACCCCCTAGGCATACCCCACTTCTCAAGTACTAGTATAGTAGTGAGCACTAGAATAGTGCCTAGTAATTGTTTATGATAATCCCATGATATTCTAAGATTTAATATGTACATTGCTGTGAAAACACCTGTGAGAAAAGCTACACTCCAGCTTTTCCTATATACAATTATAGTAATTAGTGCTGAGAGAGCTGCCAAGACACCGTAAGCTACACTGGGGTATATTTTATAAATGCTTATACCATCCGCTATATAGGTAAATGGTAGTAGTAATGCAGGTAGTAGTGGTGGAGTATTCCTCAATCCACCCATCCAGTAGTAGCTTGTAAATGGATCTAGTTTTTCCCTGAAATCTAGTAAGTGTGCAATATATTCTGGTGTATCCCAGCCAATAGGCCACGCCCACCAGAATAATTCTGGTATAAATCTAAAAGTAAATGCAAAGACACCTACAGCTAGTGCTACTAGCACAGGGTATTTCTTTAACTTACCAACCTTGCTCTCTAGGTTTACATATATATCACTAAAACTCGGCTTCTCTCTAATAACAATAATGCCATCTACAATTATGTGTATAACTATTGTAAACCCCACTATGAGTGCTCCAGCGAGGACTAGGAGTGAGCTTATATAGCCCTCTATAGTGTAATAGCTTCCTATAAGTCCGCGAAAATAACCTAATGTAAAAGCACTATTATAGTATGTACTCAGCACTCTACCTATAATAGCAATGACTAATCCAACTACTAATAGCAGTATTGTCGAGTATAGTGGTAAGTACTGTAATTTACTCTGTATTCTCCTCAATTCCCTATACACAGCTACTAGTGTTAATAGTGTTGAAGCCCACACAAAGTAGTCATATATAACATTTTTTACTACTATTGGATTATAGCGTATTACACCACAAACTATAAATACTACTGAAATCTCTGCAAGTGCGGCGTTGAGAAAACCTGGAAGACCTATCTTCTCAACTTTAAACTTTGTTTTCTCACCCATAATAACGTCACTTAAATTGATCTAGGAAGTTACGTGGACTTAACACATAGATCATATTAATAAGTCTAAGTAGAGAGGTCAAATACTCTATCTCAACTACTTCTCTGCGATTAAGCATCTAGCCTAATACACGCCAGAGTTCTGGTAGATTTAGGTAACTTACTCCTAGAGTAATGAGTCTCTTAATACTACTAAGAGCTTCGAGAAAACCACTTCTAACAGCTACTAATACACCGTAAAATATAGCTTTACCTCTAAGTGTAGAGAGCTCTATTTTCACCATA
>CAZMCE010000124.1:0-2413 GCA_964564855.1 uncultured Thermosphaera sp.
CCCTCTACGAGGAGGGTAGTGTTGAAGATGCTAACAGGTTACTACGTGAAGTTAAGAGTCTAATTGAGAATTCAAGAATTATAGCTAATAGTGTCTACTTAACTAATATAGTGATTAAAATAGTTACAATCTCTGTTCTCATAGCAATTCCATTAGTAGTGTATTTTCTACTCCCACGTCTCTACCTCTACTTATGGTATAAGAGTAGAAAGAAGTGGGTTGTATTGAGGTGATTACCTCTGCTACTAGATGAAGAGGTTTTTGCAGTTATACTTGCAGTTTCAATAATAGCCTCAACTCTTGGTATAGCTCTTATTTTGAGACCTGAAAATCCAGAGCCTTTTACAGCTATTGGATTACTTAATGAAGAGTGTAAAATTGGTGAATACCCAAAAGTAGTGTGGAATAGTAGTAGTATTGATCTCTGTATTTATGCTGCAAATTATCTTGGGAGACCTGGTTATTTTAAAGTAGTCTATAAGTTAGCTTTGAATGAAACATTACCTACTAATATAACACCATCTCCTGAGCAAGTTCTTAGTGAGTGGAGATTTGTTCTCGGTAATAGTGAAGATAAGACTTTCCCAGTAAATGTTACAGTGTATTCTCTACGTGGTGAGACACGTATAGCGCTTGTATTTGAACTTTGGTTTTATGATAATTCTAAGAGGGAGTGGAGTTATACTGGTAGATGGGTACATCTCTACATTAATATCACAGTGTGAGAGTTGTGAAGAGAGAAATTACACTTGAAGAGTACATTAAGAGTCTTATTAAGAGTAAAAAGAAGGATTTGTGGAGTACTCTACGAGAAGTCTATGAGAAGACTAGAAGTGGTGAGTTAAAACTAAGAGATCTAGAGCCTCCGAAAACTCTAGTTGAATACGCGTTGAGACTAGATTATTCACTGTGGTTTTGGACTATTATAGTTCTCGTACTCTTAACACTACTAGTTGTATATGCTTCTAGTATTTTACCACAGCTCTTAGTATTAAGATATTTTCTCGGCACACTCTATGTCCTCTACCTCCCAGGTTTTACTCTAGTTGAGGCATTATATCCTGAGGAGAGGGATTTAAAGCCTCTTGAACGCCTTGCATTATCTATAGGATTATCACTAGCAGTAGTACCACTAATAGGGTTAGTGTTAAATTACACACCGTGGGGTATTAGGCTAGGATCAGTTATCACTTCACTAGCACTCTACACGCTTGGAATAAGTATAATTGCTCTTACTAGAAAATACAATGTCTTTAAATATACTAGAACAAGTACTTAAGCTCAGAGAGATCTTAAGCTTTAATTTTTAATAACAATAATGTAGTTTTCATATACACTGAGGTGTGTAGTGGAAATATTTTAATCTTAAATTAAAGATCAATACAATTATTTAGCTACTGTCTGTTAAGAAAATATGTGAAAGCTAGATTGCTCTGTGAACTTTGAGTTTATATATGTTAATGTGTTTTATATTTGCTTATAGGGGAGATTTTAGAGTTGAGTAGTGATTTGTGTAGAGATTATCTTGTAGTTATACCAGTGCGGAATGAGGCTAAGGCTTTGCCTTATGTTCTCAGAGAGCTCTTAGAGAGTGGTGTTTCGAGGGAGAGAGTTTTAATTGTTGATGGTGGTTCAATTGATGGTAGTAGAGATATTGCTGAGTCTATGGGTTTTAGAGTTATTTTGCAGAAGGGTAGGGGTAAGGCTATGGCTTTGAAAACAGCTATTGAGACTACTAGTAGTGATTGCTATGTCTTTATGGATGGGGATTATACTTATCCCGCACGACATGTTCACGAGCTTTTAGAGCATCTTGGTAGAGGATATGATCTTGTTATTGGGTCGCGAGTACGTGTTGAGGAGGGCGCTCAGAGCTTTACTTATAGATTTGGTAACAGGATACTCTCACTCTTCTTTAGAATACTATTTGGTGTTAATCTACGTGATGTTCTTAGTGGTATGTATGCTGCGAGGTCTAAGTTGTTGAGGGAGTTGGGTTTTGAATTTAGTGGTTTTAGTGTTGAATCTGAAATAGTAGCTCATGCTGTTACAACTGGTTTTAGGGTTTCAGAGATCCCTATAGCTTATAGGAGGCGTATTGGCGTGAAGAAACTTAGAGTTAAACATGGTTTTAAAATAGCAGTTGATATGGTGAGATTGACGTGGAGATATAGTCCAGTATTCCTGATATTTACAGTAGGGGCTTTAATGCTTATCCCGGGATTATACCTGGATATTTTTGTTCTCTACAAGTGGTTTTACCATGGCGTAGTACATCATGTTAGAGCACTTGTAGGTATAACGCTTAGTGGTTTAGGAGTACTCAGCTCGCTACTAGCACTACTCTCACTCTACTTAAAGAGACTTGAAATTAGAGTATTGAAGGCTCTAAGAGAGATCAGGGAGATTGCTG
>CAZMCE010000125.1:0-2375 GCA_964564855.1 uncultured Thermosphaera sp.
AGTCTACTTTGACCTTGAAAATAGCGGCTTTGTTCTAGGTGAAGTTGTAGAGTACATGAAGCCTTATTTTAACAAATACGGTTATGGGCATCCCTCAATAACACATAGAATTGGCTGGGAGACTTTGGGAATAGTCTATGAGACTAAAGAACTCGTAGCGGAGACTATTAAATCGCGTAGTTCTGAGAATATAGTGTTTACACATAGTGGTACAGAGGCAAATAATCTCGCTATTCTAGGATTTCTCCTTAGAAATAAGAGTAATAGTGGTATGAAAGTAGTTGTATCAGCAGTAGAACACTTAAGCGTAATATTTCCAGCACAACTTGCCTCAGAACTATTTAGATTTAAAGTTCAATTAGTTCCTGTGGATGAGTATGGCTTTGTAGACCCCGAGATCTTGAAGTACTATATAGATAAAGATACAATCCTTGTAAGTATTCAAATGGTAAATCACGAAATAGGAACTATACAGAGAATTAAAGAACTAGTAGATGTTGTGAAGTCAGCTAATCCAAGAACAGTATTTCACACAGACGCTGCTGATGCTTATGGGTGGATACCTATTGACGTGGAGAAGTTAAATGTAGATATGTTGACAATAAGTAGTCACAAGATCCATGGACCGCGTGGAATTGGTGTATTATATGTAAGAGAAGGTATTGAGCTAGATCCTCCATTAAGAGGACAATTAAGTGTTGAGAAATTGTGGCCTGGTGTTGAGAATGTGCCTTTAATAGCGGGCTTTAAGAAGGCGGTAGAAATTATGTTCAGGAACTTCGAGTATAGAGTAAACTACGTGAAGAGTCTTAGAAATAAGCTCATGGAGGGTATTCTGAGTAGTGTCCCAGGCGTTATTGTTAATGGACCTAGAGGTGATATGAGAGTAGCTAACAATGTCAATGTCAGTTTTCTATACGTGGAAGGCGAAGCTCTAACAGTAGAGTTGAGTATGCATGGAATATATGTTTCAAGTGGTAGTGCATGTACTAGTAGAGTTTTAGAGCCGAGTCATGTTCTACTAGCTATTGGTAGAAAACATGAAGAAGCACATGGTAGTATACTATTAAAATATCACATTACCACACAAGGGAAGATATAAATTATACACTAGAAGTTATCCTTAAAGCTGTTGAGAGACTTAGAGCTATAAGTGCGTGGAAACAATAAGAACCAAGTTGAATTTTAAGAAAACCTTATTTCCTGAGATGAGAGGAAATTAAAAAGCTCACTCGGAGAGAGTGTAGTAAATAAAGCTGTAATGTAGAAATTTATGGGAAAAGATCTCTTTGTGAGGTATTTGAGGTGGAATATACAGCTCATTGAAAATATCTCTACAGCCAGTTGTTCAATAATATTCTAATTTAAAATATTTAAAAAAGAAAGCAAAATTTAAAAACCGGAGCTGTGGTCTGTCCTGTTAACGCGATAAAAATTGAGAGAGTTAAGGAATAGTGGAAATAGTTTATGTTAGAAGAATGACCTTTAATAATTCTTCTATAACTGAAATCCTCGCCCTTTAAGACAAGGAGGAGGTCAGCACTTAGACATAGTCTACTTTATACCAGAACTATTGTGGGATTAAATTAGCTTATTTGCTTTTAATAAGGAGTGAAGAGTAGCTACTTTAAAAAGTTAATAGATAAGAGTATTCTAGTTTTAGAGTAGAGTGTGTTTATTCGTGAAGACTACAGCTACTATTAACCTATCTAAGTGTCTCAGCATACTAGAAGATGTTAAGAAATGTGTTAAAGTCTTACCTGGTAAGAGAGTTAAGCTTACTGGATCGCAGTGTGAGGAGTATCTTGATTCTTTTAGAGAGTGTACTGTTTATGCTTATGCTGATAATAGTGTTCTCGGTGAGGCTAGTAAAAATGTAAAGTTACTTGTAGAATTTCTAAATAAAGCTGTTAGTGCAGCTAACGGTCGGGGCTGGCTTCTCTCAAGAGAAATGAGTAGTTTTGTAAAAAACCCAGTAGAGCACTTGAAAAAGAAGCTCACACTATACCTCTACGATCTACTGAGAGGTAAGCTTAGTCTTGAGGACTATGCATCTAAAGCTAGAGCTGCTGTGACTTCTAGTTTAAACACTAATATGAGAACACTCTACGAGGTCTGGGTTTTAGCAAGTTTACTACACGGTCTTGGAAAACATGGTGGTAGACTAGTATATCCTGAGCATGGCTATGTACACTTTGATAGAGCTGGTAAACAAAAAGCTGGTATTTTACCACCAAATTTTGTTGTGAATATCCCAGGTAAAGGTTCTCTAAGTTTATTTCTCGAAGCACCACGTCCAATTGGCTGGAGAGACTTCAAGGACTTAAAGACTGTGTGGAGACTTTACACTACTCTAAGACCAGATATAATGATGT
>CAZMCE010000126.1:0-2297 GCA_964564855.1 uncultured Thermosphaera sp.
TATGAGTGGATGGAGGCGTGGTGGCCTGGTTCAACATGGAATCCTGGAGGACTTGAAGTTGTAGTTGAGGGTAGTTATGAGGACTACTTTGGCAGGACAACGTATCCTGAGATAGGTGGCTGTTACTACGCGAGTATGCTCGCTACACTAGAGCATTTGAGGTCTCTTAGAAGACAAGCAACAGCAGTTCTACTCAGAGAGATCTATCCTGGCTTCAATATACCTATTGGCGTGTGGTTTGTGAGAGAGTCTTGTAGAGTTATGTTTAAGAGAGGACCTGTGCTGAGAACTAGTAGTTTAAGAGAAGTCTGCAAGTACTTAGATGAGACTACTAGACTAGGCTGTAGTAAGTGGTTTAGCTCCTCGAAGCTAATTAGGCGAATAGCCTCTACTAGGCGTATTGAGGAGTTTTTGAGGAGAGATTAGTGGTTAATTACAGATCTTTTAAAGTCTATGTGACTACTGTGAAGACCGCTCTTTCTGAGACAGGTTTGCCAGACCTTAAATATGCATTAAACCCCTATATTGGCTGTGCTCACGGCTGTGTGTACTGCTATGCGAGACTCTACACTCGTGATAAAAGGGTTTCTGACAACTGGGGTGGTGTAGTAGTAGTTAAGTACAATTTACCGCAAGTACTCGAGAGAGAAGTTAATAGTAGAGTGCGTGGAGTAGTTGGTGTTGGAACTATCACAGATCCCTACCAGCCTGTGGAAGCACACTACAAGGTGACATTGAAATCTCTACAGGTATTATTAAGAGCAAAGTTTCCAATTAGTATTCAAACAAAAAACCCACTAGTACTTAGAGATTTAGAGCTACTAGCTAAGTTTAGAGAGCTAGTTGACGTAGGCTTCACGATAACTACGCTTAGTTATGAGAAAGCTAGGTTTATAGAGCCAAATGCACCACCACCACGCTCACGCGTAGAGGCGCTCAGGAGGCTTAGTAATGTAGGCTTAAAGACGTGGATTTTCTACGGGCCAATAATACCTGGTTTAAACGACGACGAAGAGACTATTAAACATATAGTAGAACTCGCAGCTGAGACTAACTCGACACTATACTATGATCCACTACACATAAAACCCTTTATGAAAACACCCACTCACACACTCTATATGCACGTACTTAAAGCCACACGTGAGTGGAGAGTGAGTATAGAGAGTAGTGTACTCGAAAAGTGTATAGAGTATGGAGTTAAATGTAAACCAGGATTTACAGGAGATACTTTTTTACAGTGATTAGTAATACAGGAGAGTTATTAATTTTAATATGCGAGAATTAATATAGTTTACACGCTTGCACTTAATAGCAAGTAAAGCTTATACTAGGTTGGTGATGAAACGGACCATTCAGAGCTTGGTGAAGAGTAAACAGTCAGCTGATCTACATGTCCAACTCATTTATTGAGAAAATTAGCTTATATGGCGGAGTTCTCTATGTGAACGTTATTGGCTCTGTTAATAGGGTTTTTATAGATAAGGCTGTCTCCACGCTTGTAGAGGCTTATAGTGTTCTGGGTAAGAATCCGGAGATCGTGGAACTTCACATATATGAATCTAGTGATATTAAGAGGAGAGCTCTTCTAGGTGAAGCAGTAGAATTGGGTATTAGTGTTCTCGGTGATTACCCAGTATCACATGATGCTTGGATGAGTTGGCCACGTATACATGTTGACTACGAGAAGTGTCGTGATCTAGTGGAGGGGCATTTCAGAGCACTGCTATATCATGAAGCTGTACACAGTATTTTACACGGATCTCTAGCTAGTTATATTGTGAATATTGGAGATGTGAGCTTGAGATCAGTGGGAGTAGATCTACTGGAAGCGGTTTACCTAGCTAGTGTTGTAGTTAAAGATGTTGAAGTTCACGAATACCTCGCCGAGAAAGGTCTATTAGATGTTCTCAGAGAATATTACGAGTACACTAGGAGTACTCTAAGAGAAATTTATTGTGATAACTTAAGAGGGCTACTAGAATTAGCAAAACTGATATCTCCATGTCTGTTCATAGACTGTGAACTCTTTACTAGAGATCTCCACAACACATGCCAAGACATCTACTTAAAACTACTTGAAGTACTACGCGAAATTAAGACTATACAAGTAGATTTAAACTCAAAAATACAAAAACTACTAGAGAAAATAGCAATATTATTCACAACATCCTAAGTACTCATAGTTCGAAGGAGCGCTAGAAACCATAAGCAATAAACACATTAAGCTAAATAAACATAGTAGAAATGGGCCCGTCGCCTAGCCAGGATAGGGCGCCGGCCTCCGGAGCCGGAGG
>CAZMCE010000127.1:0-2289 GCA_964564855.1 uncultured Thermosphaera sp.
TTTCTATGAAAACATTTTATACTCTGAGAGATGTTTACAAAGCAAGATCTGTTATATCTAAGTATATTGTAAGAACTCCTCTGAGATATTCTAAGAGATTATCAAGGGTTCTAGGTTGTGATGTGTACTTAAAGCTTGAGAATACGCAAGTGACGAGGTCTTTTAAAGTTAGAGGTGGAGTTTACTACATGAGTGTGAAGGTAGATGATGCTATTAGGAGAGGTGTGATAACAGCCTCTACAGGGAATCACGCTCAGTCAATAGCGTATGCCGCGTCACTTTATGGTGTTAGAGCTGTAATCGTAATGCCCCAGGGTATATCTAGAACTAAGATTGAGGCGCTGAGAGATCTTGGAGTGGAGATAATATTCCACGGCTCTGTTTTCGAAGAAGCTAGGGAATTTGCAGAGAAACTTGCAGAAGAGAAGGGCATGCTCTACATACACCCGGTAAATGAGCCACTACTATATCCTGGCGTAGCGACTATGCACTTAGAAAATATCGAGGATCTTCCAGATGTAGATGTCATTATAAATCCTATAGGAGGAGGATCTGGGGCTAGTGGTGCTGTAGTTGTTGCTAAAAGCGTAGATCCTAGTATAAGGGTTATAGGTGTTCAAGCTGAAGGAGCCCCGAGCTTCTACTTATCGTGGAGAGAGGGGAGACTAGTTAGCGCGGGCTATGCGAAGACTATTGCTGAGGGATTAGCTACAGCTAGAGCTTACGAGTTACCTTTCAATATACTCAAAGACAGAATTGACAATGTTGTCCTAGTATCTGATGATGAAATGATTAGAGCTATAAAGCTACTTGTAGAGCTTGAAGGAATCATAGCTGAACCCGCTGGAGCATCTGCTCTCGCAGCCGCGTTTAAAGTAAAAGAGAGTATTCGGGGAGAGAAGGTAGTAGTAATGATTACTGGTGGAAATATAGATCCCGAAACACTAGTATCTTTTCTACTCAAATAAATTAACGCTCCCATATAATCACACTCCAAGTTTATTAAACATTGCACTGCGAGACTCGAATTTAAAGTAACAATTAAAGAGCACATCGATACTGGAATTACCACTAGGTAATAGAACACAGCAAGTTATAGTTGGGAAGTTTAGTTAGCTATCTAAAATTAATATTAGCACTTACTGTGAACTTCTCTAAGCTGTGTTACATGATTATTCTGCGTGCTTCTCTCAAATATAGCACCAGCTCTTAGAGAGTTCATAGACATGCAACTACTATTAATACTAGATACTTAGCAGGGAGATATATCTTGTAAACTCAGAGTTATGAGATTATCTTAACTCTTCGCGTGAAGTATAAAGTTGAATTCTCATTGTAAATTAGCTCTATTAGCTGAGTTTACTCTGCCCTAGTTTTAAAATCTCGTGGATTTTACGTAGGTGTAGTAATGCTAATAGACCTGCTGTTAAAGCACATAGCACTAGTATCTTTGTGTTAAATACTCCTGTCAATGTCTCTTCTAGTTTTAAAGTAATGTAAGCATATGGTAGTGTCAATACTATTAGGATTACAATCCATATAGCAATGTACAGTGAGATAACAGATACTACGTGTACATTGAGTACTGCGTGTGTAGAACTAGTGAATGTAGTTAAACTCTCTACTATTAGTGTTATAAGTGTTATAAGTACTAGTATTGCGGGAATACTGAGAATTCTAGCGGGTATTGTGAAGACTACTATAAAATTATCTCTAAGTGTTTTTGAGAGTGGAATGTAGATATTAGTGAACTCTAGTATTAAACCTAGGAGGAGTAGTATTGTGAAAGTAATCCACATAGTAGCTAGTTGTGGATTACTACTCCATAAGCAATTTACTAATATGTGAAAACCCTCTACTGGGTAGTAGCATGTTTTAGGTCCATTACCACAGAGACTACTAAACACAAAAATCCACGGTGCAAACCTCAGAATATCTAGTGGTATAAAGACTACTTGTTGTGAGAGCTGTAGGAAAACTACGTAAATAATTATCATAGTAGCCGAGTACAATATGGTGTAAAGTGTGCTCTTTTGAATTTTAGATTTGAGAATTAAACCTAAGACTACTAGTATAATTGACGGTGCTACTAGAATAGTTGAGAAAGCTGCAAAAGAACACGACGCTCCACCATAAGCTGTATGACTCCTCAGGAGACTATATAGTGGAGCACCAAGATAGAGGAATACTATTGAGATTGTTGTTAATAGAACTGGGATAATTATGCCCCAGTACTTCACGTCCCCCCTGCTCGCAGTGTGTTTAAATCTCAATAGTAACACCTGAGAC
>CAZMCE010000128.1:0-1962 GCA_964564855.1 uncultured Thermosphaera sp.
TATTAATGAAGTTTTTGTTGCAGTTACAGCTACTGTGACTATATATCCTAGTAAGAAAGTTGCAGAGTTAGATCCATTTGTAGATAATGGTATTGCAGAAGACTTAATAACAACAATTATACTTGCGACAACTAAGTCAGCACGAGAAGCTGTTAGACTAGTCGGTTATCTCGTTGAAACATTTGGAGCAGCTGAAGGCATGGTTATTGCTGTTGCAGATCCTAACGAGGTTTGGATTATTGAGGTGTTGAGTGGTAGACACTGGGTAGCTGTGAGAGTACCTGATGACAGCTATGTCGTATATGGAAATGAAATGAGAATTTGCGAAGTAAACTTAACTGACACTGAAAACTACATGGGCTCAGCAGACTTAATAGAATTTGCTGTGAAAAATGGCTTGTGGGATCCAACTACAGGCGAACCTTTCTGCGTAGCTAAGGCATATGGTCCACCACCACATCCGAGAAACTATAGGAGAGTGTGGGGTATAGCGAGACTCTTTAGCCCATCAGCTAATTACGATCCAGAGCAGAAGTATTATCCATACTTCATGAAGCCTGATAGACCACTGAGCATTAAAGATGTAATGATAGCTCACAGAGAGTTCTACGCTGGTACCCCATATGATACTAGATATAATCCGGCTGAAAGAGGTGTTGGTATTTCAAGAACTCAAGAAGCTCATATTATACAAGTACGTGGTTGGTTACCTGTCGAAATCGGCGGAGTTATGTGGATTGCTATGTCAGCACCACGTGCAAGCATATATGTTCCGTTCTATGCTGGTATAACAAAAGTGCCATATACATATAGTATAGGTACAGATAAGTATGACGATGAATCAGCATTCTGGACTTTTAGAACAATAGCAAATATATTATTCCTAGATCCTGTAAAATACGAGCCATTTATTAGAAACTACCTTGATCGATATGAAAACTTAACAATAAGTATTCAACCATACATAGAACAATATGCACTAACACTCTACAATGTAGATAAAGAACTAGCAATAGAATTTCTAAACAAGTACTGTGAAATAACAGCAATAGGGGCCCAAAAATTCGCTCGTCAACTCTTTGCAGAACTAATGACAAAATTAGCACGCGAATTAAGATCATAATTTAGTTTAACCCACACACTCAACTCATTTTTAAACATATCTCCTTGTACCCCTACACCATAACATCTCAATTTCCCTCAAATCTTCTTAATAAATTTGAATAACAGTTACTATAATTAATTCTAAGATTCGCTAATACACATCAAGTAGATTAAATTAAAAGAACTATTTTTAAGAAAAAGTGATTATAAAAAGTAATTATTAATGAGAATTTGTTATTTTCCACTACTCTCCTATTTTGTCTCTTTTAACTCTTCTTCAGTTCTTCTCCTTTTAACAGCTCTATCGAAGATTACCCAGTTTCTATACCACTCCTCATTTTCTTTTCTCAGCAATTCTAATACTATTCTAGTTAACTCTCTAGCTGAGATCTCAGAAACTCCACTCTCAAGTAGTTTAGCTTCAGTAATTTTAGCTATTTTCCTAGCAACATCTAGTGGAGCACCAGCTTTCATACAGCTAACAACAATCTTCTCATAGGCAAACTCCTCTTTCCTACCATCTCTCTTAACAACATAAATAGTAGGCAATTCAACCCTCTATTATATTAAGCCTTAACTCAGATATAAATCCTTACTTTAACTGGAAAAAAATAAGAACACGATTAATTTATAGTAGCGATATCTACCGAAAAAATTGTAAAACTGCTAAAGCACAAGACTTGTTAAAGTTAAAGACACCATAGCACACTCGCTTAAATCACTTAAAGAATAAGTCTCCAGACGCAAACACCATAAACTAATTTAAAATAGAGAGATGAGTGTAGGATCATTTATTAATAGCGTCTAATATACATACTTAGTGCTCTTGCTAGTGCTTCAATGTTCTCTAGTGGTGTT
>CAZMCE010000129.1:0-1866 GCA_964564855.1 uncultured Thermosphaera sp.
TCTCTGAGTAGTATTGCTATTCTCTTAATGCCCTCTTCGATCATGTCTTCTGGGGGCATTGAGAAGTTTAATCTAATTACATTTCTACCAGAGCCATCTGTGAAGAAGGGTGATGCTGGTATTAGTGCTACTGCGTGTTTCTCTAGGGCTTCTTCTGCGAAAGCCCAGCTGTCTATGTGTTCTGGTAGCCAGGTTAGTATGAACATTCCAGCTATTGGCTTAGTGTGTTGTAGACTAGGCATGTAGGTTTCTATAGCTCTCAGCATTAGATCTCTCTTTTTCCTATACTCAGCTACGGCTTTACTTCTAATTTCTTCAAATAATCCTCTCCTCAGTATTTGTAATACGAGTAGTTGTGAGGGTACTGGTGCACACATATCTGTGGGGCCTTTAGCAGCCCTAAATTTCTCGGCTAGTAGTTCTGGTAAGTGTAACCAGCCAATTCTCAGCCCTGTTCCTAAAACCTTACTAAATGAGCCTACGAAAATCACTCTCCCCTCACTATCCATGGATTTTAGTGACTTTACTTCTACAGGCTCGTAGACTAGGTAGTTGTATGCTCCATCTTCAACTATGAGTAAATCATATTTACTAGCTATTTCAAGTAGGTGTTTTCTCCTATCAATACTCATTGTTATACCAGAGGGGTTTTGACCTGTTGGAATAGTGTAGACTAATTTTACAACTTTACCAATACTCTTTAAATTCTTTATAGTACTCTCTAATTCATATGTATCTAGGCCATTCTCATCTATTTTTACACCTATAATAATAGCACCCCACTGCTTCCAGTCAAGAATAGTATTTACATAGGAGGGGTTCTCGGTTAATACTACTTCTCCAGGATTAATCATTAACCTAGCTACGAGGTCTAATGCTTGACTACCACCAAGAGTCACAATAATATTGTCTATTAAAGACTCTACACCTTCATATTTCTTCATGAAAGATGCTATTTCCTCTCTGAGTTCAAGTATACCTTCTGTTGGCGAGTAATTAACTGACCTCTTATCCTCATAGACCTCTCTAGATAACTCGGCGTATAGTTTTCTAGGTATAATGTCGGGATCAGGTTCTCCAGCAGCAAAACTAATAACTCTTACTTCACGAGATTTTCTAGCTATTTTAGAAACTATTTCACGTATTGGACTTGGCTCTACGTAGTTAACTCTACCACTAAGAAACCTAGTATAGTCTATATTTGCCACTAAAATCACCGAGACACTATGACAATTAATGCATAGAACTATGAAAAAATAAATATTTACTTATAATACATGTATCTAGCAGTTATTCTGGAGTATAAATTTCATTTCTAAATGTAGTGAACTTATTTTGCGCTATGTGAGCGAGAAAGCCTGCTGTGAGAATAGGCTCGTTTTCTCTAAAAGCCTCTTCTTTATAGTGATATGCTAATACTTCGCCCACAAAGAGGCTGTGATCTCCGTAGGGGTGCTCGCCTAGAACTCTACACTCGAGATTTGCAAGAGCATTTTCAACTATTGGGGTTTTAACTCTAATAGCATTTGCGAGTTTTAACCGAGTCTTCTTTAACTTCTCAGGACCGTGCTCAGACCCCACAATCCAGACATCACGAATCATTTCTAAACTAGGCACAGCAACTACGAATTCACCATACTTCTTGATAAGTCTATAAGTGTAGCGTGTAGGTGCAATAGCAGTAGCAATAATAAATGGTTTTATAGACACCATAGTAACCCAGTCAACAGCCATAACATTAACCTCCTCACCCAGCCTACCAGACACTAAAAGATAAGTTCTAAGAGGGTACAATAACCGGTGCACTCAGACTCACCATGAAATAGAAATTTCTAGGTGAGAATAAAAACAACTAAAAAGCGAGAT
>CAZMCE010000130.1:0-1832 GCA_964564855.1 uncultured Thermosphaera sp.
ATTAGTACTTAGTCTTCCATAAACTCTATGATGTACTTGAACAGGCCTATTAATCATAACATGAATATTTGTAATATTTGGGTCTAAGAAAAAAGGTTCTAATACGTCATAGCCGATATATTGTCTCTCAATAATATGTTTAAATCTATCGTCTTTAACTTCCTCTAAGAGATCTGTAAGAGACTCCTCGCCAACTAAAACATCGTAGAGCCTTTTCTCGATTTTAGATAAGTTCTTTAATGCTTCAGAATCTAATACAATGATATCATATATTATGTAAGTATCTCTTGTAATACAAACTAAATATAATTGTCTCTCAGTTGAAGGAATAGTATATCGCTCTATACAAGATAATTCAGTAGCTGGAGGTTTCAATAGTTTTAATTTAATACTCTCTATATCAATACTCACAATTAGTTACCCGGTCTACTAGTTTATTTAATAACATGGTCTTTTTAGTCTTTTTAAATTAAATCCCCGTCTAGTTTAACAAGGGAACTGTGGCTGCTAATAAGTTAACTTTTCTTCAATTATGAATTCTACACTATCTGACTCTAATATTTTTTCTATAAAATTACTACTACATTCTGTGAGTAGTATTAAGTAGAGGTTTTCTATAATATTACTCTTCATAACTTTAATTATAGTACATTTCTCTCTAATTATGTCTAGTTGTTTTTTAAGACTATTACTCCTCACAATTACTGCTATGACACTCTTACTACTATAGAGTATTTTAATTAGTTCTCTTAGAGCTTCATATTCACTTGAAAATAATTTTACAATATCTTCCTCACTACTAATATTAATAATTACTTGAGAACACTTCTTTACCCAATTACACTGTGAAGATACCATTAACTTATTCTCAGAGATATCTAATAGTAAGGGAAACATTCTACACGCTAAGGGTTTCTCGCTATGTATTCTACATGATCTCGTGGAGTAATCATAGAAGGGGCAGTAGCCTTTAATAACCCATTTGTAAAGACCGCTCTCAAGTTGCATAAACTCTAATCTTACACATAAGTGTTCAGCTAAGATCTTGTAGTAATAGACCTCATGTGGCAATAACACCGGCATTTCTCTAAACTCATTAAAATAGCAGCAATCACTACAACGTAGACAAGTAAACTTAGAGCACAGAGACACTGAGTAAAACACCTTAAAATTTTTGGGAGGAAATAGCCAGCGGGAATTTAATAAAGTATTAGGATTAATTGAACTACGTGAATTTACAAGTTTTTATTATTGGTTGTTAGAGTAGCTTTATTCTGAAAGAGCACTTAGATGCACCAGTTGCTAAGCTTTCAACAAGTTCAGCTTTAGCTCCCCTCTTGGTTACTGTGCCAAACATGTATTCAAGCCAATTAGTAAAACATAATGAGCAGAGTTTAGGCGTTAAATTAACAAATCCTTTATCAACGAGTAAACATTCACACTTATTAGATTTAAACTCATATATTATTGTGTTCTCATCTACTTTATAGCATCTACAAGCCGGGCGCTTATTCCACCACTCAATTAGGGAATCTAGGTCATGACTACTTAAATCAAGCCCATAAGTTTCTAAGAAGAGTTTACAGCAGTCTTCACCAGCCTTCTTCAGAATCGTTTTAGCAATCTTCTCGTCAACTTCACTTAAACCAGCCATTACACCTATAATCCATCTCCGCACAAATTCTTCAACTTTACCCCCCTTCACTACTAAGTCTGCGTAAGTTTGTTCTGAAGACACAAGCTCTTTCTTCATAATCTCGACCACGATTTAAATACAATTAGACCACTAGTATTTAATATTTTTAATATGAGAACTCTCAATAATTAATCAC
>CAZMCE010000131.1:0-1823 GCA_964564855.1 uncultured Thermosphaera sp.
GTCACCACTAGCTAATTTAACTCTAAATCCTTGATGTTTAAAATACTCTATAACTTCAATAACATCACTACGAAGCACATCTCTAATTTCAAAAATACCAATTGCTCTCCCATTGATACCTACAAGTACAAGTGTAAGACTGTGTCGAGCTTACTAGTATATACTTGTACTCAAATCTACTAAAGCTTATTATTTATAATTGTGTAGTAGACGCTGGTGATATTTCGTGTTAGAGTTTACTGAGAAATTAGAGTCTTTTATTTTAACTAAGATGACTAAGTATAAAATGCCTGGTTTATCATTGACGATTATACGTGATGGTGAGGTTGTTTATGCTAGGGGTTTTGGATTTAGTAATATTGAATCCTCTACACCTACTACTCCACATACTAGTTACTGCGTTGGATCTGTGACTAAAGCTTTCACGGCCACAGCAATAATGCAGCTTGTTGAGAGAGGTCTTCTCAGCTTAGATGATAGTGTCTCAAGATATGTCAGTGTAATTAGAGATCCAGAGATCAAAATACACCACCTCCTAACACACACTTCTGGAATACCAGCACTAGGATACGCTGAGATGCTAATAGACACTTACTACGGTTTTAGAACAGACGCGCTACTACCAGTAGCTACACCAGGCGAGGTACTAATCTTTATGAGCGAGTACGAGGAGTACCCACGCTACAAGCCTGGTGAGAGGTGGTTTTACCTCAATGAGGGCTATGTGATACTAGGCGAGATTATTGAGAAAGTTAGTGGTTTAAAGTACGAGGAGTACGTGAAGAGAGAGATTGCAGAGAAACTTCAACTAGAAAAATTCTACTTTACTAGAGAAGAGTATATAAGAGATTCTGATAAGGCAACACCATATTACAGTAACCGCGAGGGTAAACTAGTGAGAGCTGAGCCTATATTTGGAGTATCAGCTGATGGAGGTCTCTTTACAAGCACATTAGACTTAGCGAGATTTGCTTATACGCTGGCATCTAGAGGTAAATTTAATTCTACTAGTATACTCGAGGAGAGATCTGTAGAGTTAATGGAGAAACCACATGTAAAATTACCCTATGAGTCGCCAACTAGCAAGTACTACGGGTATGGCCTTATAATACACGACAAATTTGCCGGTGAGTATAAGCTTATAGGTCACAGTGGCTCAGTATACGTGTACACAGCTTATATGGGCTACTTACCTGAGAAGAGAGTTGCTGTTGCACTAGCATCTAATAGTAGTGGCTACTCACTATCACTAATAGGTGCCTACGCGCTAGCACTTGCTGCTAGTATTAGTGAGAGTAAACTAGACTTCCTCCGCGTAGATAGAGTTGTAGATAGACTAGAAGGCGTGTATGTAGGCTACAAGAACACTGTTAGTGTTAGAGTTAAGAGAAGTGGTGATAACATACTTTTCGAGGACCTATATGAGCGCCTGCCCCCACTCACGTTAATTCCAGAGCTCATTGAAGAAGACTACGCGAGATTCTACATAATTACACTCTACACTAAAACACCTGTAGAATTCTACATTAAAGGAAACACAGTAACACTAGTTTACGATAGATACCTACTACTCAAAAAACAATAACCCAAAGCCTACTCACTTTCTCACCAGTACACAGACACAACTCATAAGACATCTCTCTACGTGAGAACACCTATAAGTACTCTAAACTAGGACACAAGTAAGCTACTTTACAACACCACTAGGAAGCAAATAGTTGTTAAGTAGAATGTGTATAGAAAGATATCCCGGGGAATGTGGGTCGGCTACGGAACCCGCTCTCACGGGGCCGGTGTACCTCCCGGCTCTCCACGGGCGAGGC
>CAZMCE010000132.1:0-1819 GCA_964564855.1 uncultured Thermosphaera sp.
AGCGCCGGGGGCGGGATTTGAACCCGCGCGGGGGTCTAACCCCCACTGGCTCTCAAGGCCAGCCCCTTAGTCCGCTCGGGCACCCCGGCTTCTACTTATACTTCTACATATAGGATAATATAACCCTTTTTACTAGTGATCTCAACATTCCTATATATTTCCCTAGCTCTTCTAGCCAAGTACTCTCCACCCTTCGCAAGCACGAATTGTGCAAATCCATTTTCTACTAGGTGTTCTTTAGCCCCTAATACTATATCCTCTACAATGTTCATTCCAGCTGAGAGCGGTGGGTTTGAGTATATAGCATTAAATTTTAAGTCTTTTACAGGCACATATCTATCTCCTTCAAGAATGCGTACTCTCTCATCTACGCCATTCAACTTAGCATTAATCTTTGCGACTTTAACACTTAGCGGATCTATGTCAGTCATGTAAACCTTCAACTTCGGGTTTAACTTAGCTATAGTAATACCTATTACGCCGTAACCACAACCCACATCTAATACCACTCCACTATCTGGTAATACCAGGTGTTCTAATAGAAGTCTCGTACCCTCATCTACCTCTGAGCCGGAGAAGAGACTAGTATATGAGATAAACTGTAATGAGACTCCTCGAATAACCAGGGGTATTAATACACGCTTGCCTGGGTGTTTCACTTTATAGTAGTGAGTCAGTGAGAAACACCCGTACTCTTCTTTCTGCGTCTCCACACATCTGGATAAACTCCTCTAGGCATAACAACTCTATTAGTCTTTGCTACAATGCCTCTTTCCATCTTAGCAATTTCCTCTGCATCTCTAAGGGCTTTTGCAAGTGCTACGAGCTCGCCTTTTAGTGTGAAGAGGGCTACTCTACTATTAGCCTTAACATTACTAGTCAACATTACTACGCCTGGAGCTGCAAGATCCGCTCCGTGAGCAACAGCATCTACAGCTGTATCCATAATAACTATCTTAGGCAAGTGTACAACAGAGACCTCTACCGGTAATACGATTCTTCTCAAAAGATCATCTCTACCGCTAACCCTCCACAAGTATAGTGCTTCACTAATAGTTTGAAGCCTCACTAGGGACTCGTCTTCTCTAAAAGGACCTGTTCTAGTTCTCCTGAGCTCCCTCATGTGTGCCCCAACACCTAGAATTAAGCCGAGATCATGTGCTAATTTCCTCATATATGTTCCTGGATCGCAGAGCACTCTCACTAAAACGTATTTCTCAAAATGATCTAGTACTTCAATTTCATATATACTTCTAACTCTAATAGTCCTCTTAACACTCGACCTCAATGGTGGTTTCTGATATATCTTACCTTTAAAGTTCTCGAGAGCTTTTTCAAGAGTACTTAGAGACACGTATTCGTGTAGTTGTATAAGCATAACGTACTCTTTTACACTGTGAACTATACTGCCAATTACCTTAGTACTATTAGCTAATCCAACAGGGAGAACACCAGTCACCTTGGGGTGTCCCCACCCCCTTTAAAAGGGGGTTCTAGGGTACCCCCGTGACCAGCCTTACTGATATTAAACATTTTTTTAACCCATGCTACTACTTCATGACTCGTAGGTCCAGGAGGCTTATCTAAGTTTAAGACACCAAATTGTATAAGATCCTCTACTCTCCTAGCATATGGTAGTGTTCCATAGTCTGGGCTCGTATCAGCTTCACGTATTTTTATCCAAGTATTTTTATAACCAGCCTTCTCAGTAATTTTATCAAGAAACTCCAGTCCATTCTCTACAAGACCCATATTTAATCCCGAAGAATCGTGAGTTTACAGAGGCTTATAACTTTACTACTTCCAACTCGATAAAATT
>CAZMCE010000133.1:0-1771 GCA_964564855.1 uncultured Thermosphaera sp.
GATATCACTGTTAATCCTATTAGGTAAGTTACATACCATGTATTCTTCTTTAGCTCTGATAAATATGGTACACCCTTCGCGAATACCGGATATAGTATAACGCTCACTATAGCTATAATAGTCCCCGTTAATGTCCATGGCCAGCAAGCCCAATATATGTAGAGAGATGAAATGACAAATGCAACATATCCTAGTAATATTAATTTAAGATCACGCTTCAGTACTGTGAGACTTATAGCTGAAATTGCGTAAGGTATGAACTCTGCTATTAATGCTATTAATATTACGCTTGGAAAGCTTGGAATGAGCAGTACGATTATTGCTGAGAGAATTGATGAGAATATTAGTGCATGTGAAGGTGTAGCATAACGTGGGTGAATATAAGCTAGTGGTCTCCAAAATCTCTCTTCGCGTGCAAGGGCAAATGCTACACGTCCCTGTAACAATACCCATGCACTAAAACACCCAGCTGTAGATATTACTGCTCCCATAGTCATTAACTCCGCAAGTCCTGGAACTCCAAACACTCTACTCACATCAGCAAGTGGTGCAGATAGCCCACTCAGCGATGCCCAGTCTTTTTCAGCAAATCCAAGAGCACTCCAATTTACTGAGCCCATAAATGTTGCCATGACTAATATGTAAATCAATGAAACGATCACCACCGTCGCGACAGCCGCCTTTGTTATAGTCTTCTCAGGCTCTTTAACTTCTTCACTAACCAATACAACACTTTCAAACCCAAGAAACATCCAGAATCCAAATGCTATAGCAAGTCCTATGCTTCCAAAGCCAAATGGAGCAAGTGGCTGAAAGTTATTTGCATTAAACCTTATAGATGCTATAGCAATAAATACAAAGAGAGGAAGTATTTTTAACACTGTTAATATGAAGTTTAATCCTGCAGCAGGCTTAACGCCAATAACATTGATCCACGTAACTATGGCTAGAATTATTAATGCGATCAATACACCCAGAGGTGTGAGAGTTAGTCCAACAGCTACTCCTGGTATATAGTATGAGAGGTAGAAGATAAATGCATAAATAATAGCTGGTGTACCCACAAAACAGCAAACGTAGTAACTAAGCCCTGTTACGAAGCCTGCAAGATCACCTAATATCTCCTTAGCGAAGTAATATATACTTCCAGCTTTAGGGTAAATTACACCTAGCTTTGCTATAATATGCATTAATATGAATGTTATAATACTCATAAAAATTATAGCTACTATTGCAAGAGGCCCTGTAACTGAGGTTATAAGTCCTGGATTAGCATATATACCTGAGCCTATAATACTACCAATACCTAAACCTGTTAGTAGAATTACTCCGAGCTCTCTTCTCAACTCTCTTTTTGAAGAACTACTCAAATTCTCACCACAAAAAAGTTTTTTCTATCCCGTACCTTTTAAATATTTCTAGCATTGTTTTGTCTAGTTCTTTTTCAATATCTGGTGGTAGTGGTTCTACAACATGGTCTTTTAATATTTTCTCAATATACTCTTTAGCAACTGTAACAAGATCTTTAGAACCACTTTTCCTCCACATATCAAGGGTCTTTTTATTTAAGAGTTTTGGTAAATAATGTTCTTTAACCCACCACTCACGTGTATGCTTATATTTTGGGAAGAGTATTTTTAAAGGATTAATATCGCTAGAAAACAAATCTCTAAACTATTGTGCCTAGAAACTTAGGATCAAGAAGTAGCGTTAAAGGATTTAGAGCTCTGTGAATAGAAGTATAGAGGTTTTAAGAGGGGTTCAGCTCTTA
>CAZMCE010000134.1:0-1687 GCA_964564855.1 uncultured Thermosphaera sp.
TATGTTGTGTTAATAATCAACGATATTCAAACCTCCTACTAAGCTCTCTACGAAACTCCTCAAACTCCCTCATAGATATCTGCATAATCTTCTCTGAGTATACTAGTCTAATGAGGTCTTCTCTCGAATACAACTTCTCTCTTAGTAGCTCATTTACAACTCTTGAGAAAGCCCTAGTAGTACTATATCTAATACTCTCCTCTACGAGTCTCTTGTAGATGTCGTCGTCAAGAATTAGAGTTGTATGTTTAGGCTCTCTGCTCCTCTAATTTGTGTTAGACTATGTGTTAAAGCACACTTTTTAACTAAACTATTTTTTACTTAATTTTTCCTATTTGCTATTGTTAGTGGTGTTGTTATCTTGAAGAGAATTGTTGTGGCTGGTTTTGCTACTAGGTTACACGGTGAAGAGTACTACGACTCTGTGTACAGTGTTTTCAAGAAGTATATTTCTATGAGTGGTGTAAGTGCAGAGTATTTAGGCCCAGTTACTAGTGTAGAAGAAGCTCACGTAGCCGGGGAGTATTCTAAGGACAGTATTCCAGTACTAGTAGCATTAACAGGTGGTACAAGCCAATTAATTCTAGAATTTGTTAAGTCTGGTGAACATCAGAGAGTAGTGTTAATTGGTCATGGTGAGCATAATAGTCTACCCTCAGCTATATCTGCTAGAGCAAGGCTCGATGCTAATGGCGTGTGGACTTGGATTTACCACTGCGAGAAGCCTAATACTCTAGAGTGTGGTGTAGTTGTTGAGAGAGTACTTAGAGTTGTGAGGGCTGTTTCAAAGCTACTAGGCTCTAAGATACTCCTGATCTCGGAGACGGCGAAGAAGAGTGAGCTTGTCGAGGATTTTGAAGATAGGTTTGAGAGTACTGTAGACGTGGTGTCTATGGATACTATTTCCTCTAAGCTCGAGGAGGCAGATCAGAGACTAGTTGAGCGCTTTTACAGGGTCTTCGAGAACTACGAGTTCACATTGCCTAGAGACAAGTTATCTAGTGTTGCGAAGTTCTACGCTATAATTAAGTCTATAGTTGAGAAAGAGAATTATACTGGTATAGCAGTAGACTGCTTCCCATACCTAGTAAAATACAAGATCACGCCGTGCCTAGCTCTCGCAGCTCTAAACGCTGAGGGTTTAGTAGCTGCGTGTGAAGGTGACTTAGCGTCACTAGCTCTAATGATTATTTCAAGAGAGCTCACAGGTTATAGTGGGTGGATTGCTAATGCATCTATGTTTAAGGGTTGTAGAGTGTATTTTGCCCACTGTACAGTAGCAGTAAACATGATTAGGAGTGGTAAAGTACTATCTCACTTTGAATCAGGTTACCCCTACGCACTCTCAGGCGAACTACTAGGAGACATCTACACTTTTACCTCAATGAGCCGCGATTACTCAGTAATAATAGCAGATACTGGTAAGCTCGCGGCGAGAGGACTACTCTATGAAACTATGTGTAGAACACAGAGCACACTCGAAGTAGACTTCAACGCTGAGGAAATACCACTCTACGCTCCCGCAAATCACCACGTACTAATACCCGGAGATCTTAGAGAGGAGCTAAGAGCAATCGCAGGGCTCCTAGGCTTAGACTACGTAGAATACAGAGAACTCGCGGCAAAAAGAGCATAGATGAGATTAGATCAGTACTCACGATTAGACGTTAAAGCACGCAACGCCTCT
>CAZMCE010000135.1:0-1523 GCA_964564855.1 uncultured Thermosphaera sp.
GCTGTGAGATTTAAAAAGTGGTTTATGTGGGCCTGTATCGACCAGTATGTCTTATTCACATTTCCCTCAATACTCGCCATGTTACTCCCCTCAATACTACTCTCATCTCTAGTTGAGCCTGGTCGAGACATTAGCGGTTTTGGGGTTGCAGCTATATATGCTGATGCTGTGGCGAAGCACATAGGGTTAGTAGGGTGGATCTGGATGATACTAGTAGCTTTTTGGACACTATTTACTAGCCAGATAAGTGTAGCAGATACTGTATCTAGGCAAATAACCGAGATTGTGTGGAGCTTATCAAGGAGTCTTAGAAACTGGGCTAAGGGGGATGTTAGGAGAGTATATTACCTAGTACTCTTAATATACGTAATATGGGGGTCTATCGTCATTAATATTGGTCAACCACTCATAGTCGCAATGATCGCTGGAAATATCGCTAACTTAGCCTTTACTCTAACAGCGTTTCACCAATTATACTTAAACCACAAATACCTACCTAAATATGCAAGACCCTCAAAACTAAAAACACTATTAATAATTACCGCGGGACTATTCTACCTATCATTCTTCATATTTTTCATACTAAAAAGTCTAAGATGAAATAGAACTTAGGAGAATACCCACACACTCTAATTCACAGAGACTTTAAGACATTTTAGTTAGGTACACTTTGAGAAAAAACTAGTACTCAGTGTAATATTTAATAACTCCTCACTAAAATTTTCTGCTCAAATACTAGTAGGTGGGTTTATTGAGGAGTAGTCATGTTGGTAGTTTTCCACTTGATTATAGTCTTAGCAATGTTGAGAGAGTTATTGTTGACTTAGCATCTCTAGGCTTAGATGTCCCACCTTACCCTCAACTAAGAAGCTTTGTAGATATTTACCTCGAGCCTCTTGTAAAAGCGGGTTTAGTGATCTCTGAGAAGGGGTTCTTTTACAGCTCTCCCGAGGAGATATACTCTTGGAGAGATGCTGTAAATATTCCTGAAGCCGAGTATACTATTAAGCTTGTTAAGAAGTTTAAATTGAAGTTTAAAGGGCTTAGAGCACCTGTTACAGGACCTTTTACACTGGCTTCTCGCATATATTTAACTAGAGAATCTACAGCTTTCTCAAACACTATGTTAACACGTCGTGAACATGTAGAAGAGTTTTTCAGAAAATATGTTTCACTCTTTGTAGAGTACATGGTTTCTCTAGGTTACACTGTAGTATTTCTCGACGAGCCTATACTAGGAGTTGTTATTGGTGCTAGGAGGAATCTCTATGGCTATAGTGACACAGACATAGTTGAAGTACTAGATCATGTAGCTAAGTGTGCAAGTAGTGTTGAAGTAGGTGTTCATGTGTGTGGACGTGTACATAGAAGAGTACTTGAGATATTAGCAGGGACAAGTAACATTAAGTATTTTAGTTTAGAATTTCACGATAACCCAGTAAATATAGATGTTCTAGATAGATCTCTCCTAGAAAAACACGACAAGATCATATCGCCAGGCATTGTAAGCACTAGAATTCCTA